>VGCQ01000013.1 GCA_016870055.1 Alphaproteobacteria bacterium
GCGGCGACATCGACCCCAACCAGATCCTGAACGCCGGCCTCTACAATCCCGAGACCAAGACCGCCGACGTCAAGCGCTGGCTGCACGAGGAGGCCTACGGTCACGAGCACGGCGGCGGCCATCATCACCACCATCATGGCCACGGCCACGACGACCATCATGACCACGATCATGGCCATGGCCATGGCGAGCAGGACCCGCACAACGTCAACCGCCACGACGATCGCATAAAAGCCTTTTGCATGACGTTCGACGAGCCGATGAGCTGGTCAACAGTGGCGGCGGCGTTCGACGCGCTGGTGACCTATCGCGGCCCTGACCTGTTGCGCATGAAAGGCATCCTGAACGTCAAGGATACCGACAAGCCGGTGGTGATCCACGGCGTGCAGCACGTCTTCCATCCGCCGGCCACGCTCGAGGCGTGGCCCGACGGCGACGACCGCAAGAGCCGCGTCGTCTTCATCACCCGCGACATCGCCGAAAGCACCATCCGCAAGGTCTTCGCCTCGTTCTTCGAGGCCGAGAAGAAGGGCTGGAGCCAGGGCGAGCCGCCGCAGCCGTAGGATCGGCGACGCCGCTCACGCCGCGGCAGGCCAGGCCGGTGCGCGCCGCCAGCCGCCGGTGCGCATGACGAGAAAGCCGATCAGGCCGAGATTCAAGAGATTGAACGCGATGCCGACCGCGAAGGCCGGCGCGTAATAGGCGAAGTGATCGTACAGGAGGCCGGCGAACCAGCTGCCGACCGCCATGCCGCTCATCGCCGTGAACAGCGTGAGCGGCATGCGCCACGACGCCTCGGCCGACGGAAAGAGGTCGCGGATCGCCACCGAGTAGGCCGGGATGATGCCGGCGAAGCCCAGCCCGAAGGCCGCCGCGGCGGCGAACAGGCCGGCCTCGTCTTGGGTCAGCAGGAAACAACTGACCGCCACCGCCTGGCTCGCCGAGCCGACCAGGATGGTGCGCAGGCCGCCGATGCGGTCGGCGAGCGCGCCCCACGCCTGGCGGGCGATGAACGCCGCCGCCAGCATGACCGACAGCATGACGGCGGAGCGCGCCGGGCTGATGCCGATATCGCTGCAGAAGGCGACGAGATGGCCCTGCGGCACCGACATCGGAATGCAGCAGCAGAACCCGGCGACGCAAAGCAGCGCCTGCACGGCGTTGGGTGGCAGGCCGGCGATGCGCGGACGGCCGCGCACCGCGCCCGTGCCGGCGCCCGGTTGGGTCGGCGCGGGAGCGGCGGGCGGCGGGCCGAGCAGCAGCGTCGCCGGCACGATCACGACCAGCACGATGGCGGCGAACGCCAGCATGGTGGCCTGCCAGCCGACGCTCGAAAAGCCGACCTCGAACAGCGACGGCCAGACGACGCCCGCGATGTACTGGCCCGACGAGATGAGCGCGATCGCCGTGCCGCGGCGGCGGTCGAACCAGCGGCTGACATAGACCAAGAGCGGCGGGTAGACGCCGCCGCTGCCGAGGAAGCCCAGCATCAGCCCATGGCCGACATAGAGCGCGGTGATCGAGCCGGTGGCCGACAACGCGAGGCCGCCGGCGATCATGCTGGCGCCGATCGCCACGGTGAGCCGCAGCCCGATACGGTCGGCCAGCCAGCCCATCAGGATGCCGCCGGCGCCGGTGCCGACCCAGACCAGCGAGCCGGCCAGCGCCAGCACGGCGCGGTCGGTGCCGAGCGCCTCCTGCATGGGCTTCATGCCGACCACGATCATCAGCGGCGCGCCGAAGGAGATCGAGAGGATGGCAAGCGTCATGAAGGCGGCCCGCCACGACGCTGGGCCCTCGACGCTGGCTTGGCCACGACTTTGCACGTCCGCCGTTTCCGGCATTCCCCCTCCCCCGCCTCGGTTGTCTGCGTTCTAGTCTGTTCGATCGATCGCGGCCATGGCATCACTGCAGCAACGACAAAACCGGGAGGCCGACATGCGTTGGGCAAGCAAGCTCCTTTTCGCGACCGCCGCGGTATTTGCCCTGGCGGCACCGGCGGCGGCGCAGTCGTGGCCGGCCAAGCCGGTGCGCATCGTCGTGCCGTTCGGGCCGGGCGGCCCGGCCGACGTCTATGCCCGCCAGATCGGCCACGAGCTGGGCGAGGTCCTGAAGCAGCAGTTCGTGATCGACAACAAGCCCGGCGCCGGTGCGGTGGTCGGCACCGACATCGTCGCCAAGTCGGCACCCGACGGCTACACGCTGCTGATGATGTCCAACACCCACACCACCAACGAGACGCTGCTCGCCACGCGGCCTTACTCGCTGATGCGCGATCTCGTTGCGGTGGCGCCCGTCAACTCGTCGGACCTGGTGATCGTGGTCAATCCCGAGGTCAAGGCGCGCACGCTTCGCGAGTTCATCGCGCTTGCCAAGGCCGAGCCCGGCAAGCTCGCCTACGCCTCGTCGGGTCCCGGCACGCCCTATCACATGGCGGGCGAGCTGTTCAAAGCCATGACCGGCACCGACATGCTGCACGTGCCGCACAAGAGCAGCGGCGAGGCGCGCAACGCGGTGATCGGCGGCCACGTGCAGATGATGATCGACGCGGTGACGGCGATGAAGGGCCATGTCGATGCCGGCCAGGTGCGGGCGCTGGCCACCACCGGCCAGAAGCACTCGGCCGTGCTGCCCGACGTGCCGACCGCCGACGAGGCGGGCGCGCCGGGCTATGAAGCCACGATCTGGCTCGGCCTGATGGCGCCGGCCGGCACGCCCAGGGAGATCGTCGACAAGCTGAACGCCGAGATCACCAAGATCGTCGCCAAGCCTGCCGTCCGCGAGGTGTGGGCCCGGCAGGGCGCGGTGCCGATGAGCATGACGCCGGCCGCGTTCGAGGCCTACCTCAAGGGCGACATCGACAAGTGGGCCAAGGTGATCCGCGAGGCCGGCATCAAGGCGCAATGAAGCCCGTGCGGCTGTTAAGCGGCGGCGCGGCGCACGGTCTGGTCGAGAGCGTGCGGCCGGCCTTCGAGGCCACGACCGGCCGCACGATCGACGGTACGTTCGGCGCGGTCGGCGCCATGAAGGCGCGGCTGCTCGCGGGCGAACCGGCCGATCTGGCGATCCTGAGCCGCGCCCTGATCGACGAGCTGGCGGCGTCGGGGCACCTCGTCGCCGGCTCGGTGCGCGACATCGGCGCGGTCGAGACGGCGATCGCCGTGCGCCGGGGCGATCCACTGCCCGCCGTCGGCAGTGCCGCGGCATTGCGGTTAGCGCTGGCGGCAGCCGACGAAATCCACTTTCCCGATCCCGAGCAGGCCACCGCCGGCATCCATTTCGCCCGCGTGATGCGCGACCTCGGGCTTTGGGACGCGCTCGGCAAGCGCCTGCGACCGGCACCCAACGGCGCCACCGCCATGCGGGCGCTTGCCGCCTCGACCAGCGGCCGGCCGATCGGCTGCACTCAGGCTACCGAAATCCTGTCGACTCCCGGCATCGTCGTGGTGGCGCCACTGCCGCCCGGCTGCGACCTCGCGACGACCTACACGGTGGCCGCAACATCGCGCGCTCGTGCATCGACAGACGCCGCCCGCCTCATCGACCTGGTGGCTGACGACAGCGGCCGCGTGGCGCGACAACGGCTGGGCTTCGTGTGATCACATCGTTCGCATCGGATTGACGACGGTCAGTCCGGAGAAGTCCTTCTCGTTGTCGGTGACGACGACGCAGTCGTTCGCTTCGGCAATCGCTGCGATCATCATGTCGATGGCGCTGCGCGGCCGGCCTTTTGCCGTGCCGTCGGCCATCAGCCTCGCCCAGAGCAAGGCGGCTCGCTCGTCGAAGGGCAGAACTCGGCCGGAGAAGAGCGTCGCCGGCCCCTCACTGCCGAAGAACCACGCCTCGAGGTCGCGACGTTTGCGGCCAGCCGGCCGTTCCAGCACGCCACGGCGAATTTCAGCCAGGGTCACGGCCGAGATGAAAAGGTCCTCGTCGACCTGCCCCGCCATCCATGCCGCCAGGTTCGTCGAGGGTGTCGGCTTGATGGCGTTGCTGATGATGTTCGTGTCGAGCAGGTATCGCGTCACAGGTCGACCTTGCGCCCGCTCGTGACGTCGCGCTTGAACTCGACGCCTGAACCGACCAGCGGCGAGCGCCGGAGGGCGGCGAAGATGCCGCCGCGGGCCGATTCTCCTGCGACCAGCGTCCGACTGACTGTCGCCCGGAGCTCGGCGGCGCCGGTTCCGTTTTCAGCCAGGCGTTTGGCGAGCGAACGGATGAGCTTGCGATCGGCGGCCAGCCCCAAGACTTCGAATCGCGTCAAGCCGCGCTGCTGCAGCCGACGCCGATAGGTCCTGAGCGCTCGCGCCTGCGCGGTGTCGGTCATGCGTCCCTCCATCTATATCCTGAAATATAGCCGGCTATAGCTACGAGACAAGCCGGTGCCGGTTGACGCTTGCCTGTTCGGCGGCGTCGGCGGCAAACTGCGCCCTCCATCGACAAGAAGAGAGCAGACATGGCCGTCGTCGAAACTGAACGCCACGGGCAAGTGCTGGTGGTGCGCATGAATCGCCCCGAGCGGCTGAATGCGCTCAACACCGAGATGCGGACCGAGCTGGCTCGCATCTGGACCGAGTTCCGCCACGACAAGGAGCTCGAGGTGGCAATCTTCACCGGCGCCGGCCGCGGCTTCTGCGCCGGCGAGGACATGAAGGAGTCGCTGCAGAAGGGCGTGGCGGGCGGCGAGCGACCCAAGCAGGAAGATCCGTTCATGAGCGGCGCGCTGGAGAAGCCGGTGATCGCCGCGGTCAACGGCTTCGCCATGGGCGGCGGGTTCATGCTGGTCGAGCGCACCGATCTCAGGCTCGCGGTGCGCGAGGCGGTCTTCGAGGTCTCCGAGGCCAAGCGCTGGCTGCTGGGCGGCTACAATCACGGCCACATCGCCAACCTGCCCTATCCGATCGCCATGGAGATGGCGCTGGGCTTCCGCTTCACGGCGCAACGCTTCTACGAGATCGGATTCCTGAACCGACTGGTCGACGCCGCCGACCTGATGCCCGAAGCGTTGAAGATGGCCGAGCACCTGCTCACCCTGCCGCCGGCCTCGCGCGTCAACACCGTGCACATGATGCGCCAGATGCGCCCCGCCCCCGGCCCGGACATGGAGAAGCTCGCCGCCGCGCTCCACGAGCACGGCGCCAAGAGCGACCTCATGGAATCGCGCGCCGCTTTCGCCGAAAAGCGCAAGCCCAACTTCAAGGGCTGGAACGACCCACAGGATCGCTACCGCCTGCCGACGCTCGATTCGGTGAAGTGATCGGGCAGGTCGGAGAAGCCGAGCGGGGCGCAGCACCACACCGCGGTCAGAGGAGCAACTCGGGCCAGGCTGCGCGGCGAGTGAACGGCCACACCCGCCAGCGTACTGCCGTAGAAGCGGCCGAAATGCGTGCGATCGCCCGTCATCAGCGCCGCACAGCTCATGCGCCGGGCCGCCGCGACGATCAGCCGGTCCTTCTCCGGTAGGACAGACAACGCCGCCAGCGCGGACGGTGCGGCCTGCACCGGTGCCACCTCGAGCCGGTCGAGCAGGGCCGCCAAGGTCGCCAGACCTGCCGGCGCCTTGACCGCAAGATTGCGCTGCGCCTCTTCGGCGACGTAGGCGTCGGCGCACAATACATGCCCGCTCGCCAGCAGGTCATCCAGCAGGCGGCGGACGAAGCCGTCCGACTTGGCCGCCGAGAAAAGCACGTTGGCGTCGAGAAAGATGCGCACCTCAGGGCGAGGTGCGGCGCCGCAGTGGCCGCTTACGGCGATAGAACGCGCCGAGCTCGGCCTCCGCGGCATCGAATTCAGCGACGCGGGCCTCGCCGTACAGCTCGATCGGCAAGGTCACGGCCGGCCGCAGCAGAAGGCCATCCGGCGTCGCTTCGGCGATCAACTGGTCGTCGGCTTTGATGCCCAGGCGCCGCCGCAGCCTGGCGGGAAGCGTGATGGTTCCCCGGTCGGTGACGGTGAGCGTGGTCTTCATGATCGAACGTTGGCAGATTTTCGGTATTTCTGCAATTCAGACATCGGACCGTGCCACGGTTTTTCCCGCCGGCCGACCGACACCGTCGCCTCCCTTCCCCGGGTTCAGCGTGCTAGGCCTTGGCCATGGCAAAATCCAAGGCTCCGGCCGCGGCGGCGGCCAAAAGCGGCAAGATCGACAAGAAGACCGGCGGCGACGACAAGCCGATCCGCCATCTCTACCTGGTCGACGGCTCGGGCTACCTGTTCCGCGCCTACCACGCGCTGCCGCCCATGACGCGGCCGGACGGCACGCCGATCAACGCCGTCTACGGCTTCTGCCGCATGCTGGTCGCCGACCTCCTCGACAAGCCCGAGGTCGACCACATCGCCATGATCCTCGATGCCGGCGAGGTGACGTTCCGCAACAAGATCTACGACAAGTACAAGGCCAACCGCCCGCCGCCGCCCGAGGACCTGATCCCGCAATTCCCGCTGATCCGCGAAGCGGCACGCGCCTTCAACGTCACGGTGTGCGAAGCTCCGGGCTACGAGGCCGACGACCTGATCGCGACCTACGCCCGCCAGGCGCTGGCGGCGGGCGCCACCTGCACCATCGTGTCGTCCGACAAGGACCTGATGCAATTGATCCGGCCCGGCGTCGACATGATGGACCCGATCAAGAAGACCAAGCTCGGGCCCGACGCGGTGAGGGAGAAGTTCGGCGTCACCCCCGACAAGGTGGTCGACGTCCAGGCGCTGGCCGGCGATTCGACCGACAACGTGCCGGGCGTGCCCGGCATCGGCGTCAAGACCGCGGCCCAGCTGATCAACGAATACGGCGACCTCGAAACGCTGCTGAAGCGGGCCGGCGAGATCAAGCAACCCAAGCGGCGCGAGGCGCTCGAGCAGAACGCCGAGCTGGCGCGCATCTCGCGCCAGCTGGTCGAGCTCAAGGACGACGTTCCGAATCTCGTCGATCCCGACAGCTTCGACAAGAAGAAGCCCGATCCCAACGTGCTGCTGCCGTGGCTGGAGCAGCAGGGCTTCAAGAGCCTGCTCGCCCGCTTCACCGGCGAGCTGGGCGAGGCGAGCAATCCGGTGGCGCCGGCCGCGTCGCCCGCCCCTGCCACCACGCCTGCGGCGGTCGAGGCCAAGCCGGCAGCCGCGCCGCGGCCGAAATCCAACCAGCCTTTCACTGCCGCCGACTACGAGCTGATCCAGGACGAGAAAGCGCTCGACGAGTGGATCGCCGAGGCGACGCGCGCCGGCACCATTGCCTTCGACTGCGAGACCGATGCGCTCGATTCGCGCAACGCCGGCCTGGTCGGCGTGTCGCTCGCCCTGCTCGAAGGACCGTGGGGCAACGTCAATTCGACGCGGCGACGGGCGGCCTATCTGCCGCTCGGCCATCGCGCGCCGGGCGGCGAGGCGCAGGGCGCGCTCGACCTCGGCGGCGAGGGCGCGAGCAAGGGCGGCGGCGAGCTGCTGTCCGGGCAGCTTCCGCTCAAGGCGGCGATCGCCAAGCTGAAGCCGCTGCTCGAGGACCCCGCGGTCCTGAAAGTCGGCCAGAACATCAAGTACGACATGGGCGTGTTCCGTGGACTGGGCGTCGAGATCGCGCCGGTCGACGACACCATGCTGATCTCCTTCGTGCTCGATGCCGGCAAGCACAATCACGGCATGGACGAGCTGGCCGAGCGCTATCTCGGCCAGACGACCATAAAATTCTCCGACGTGGCGGGCAGCGGCGCCAAGCAGGTGAGCTTCGACCGCGTGCCGATCGACAAGGCGCGCGACTACGCCGCCGAGGACGCCGACGTCACCATGCAGCTATGGGCCCGCTTCAAGCCGCGGCTGGCCGGCGAGCACATGGTCGGCGTCTACGAGACCATCGAGCGGCCGCTGATCCCGGTGCTGCTGGCGATGGAGCAGGCCGGCATCAAGGTCGACGCGCGGCTGCTCAACCGGCTGTCGGCCGACTTCGAGAAGCGCCTGGCCGAGCTCGAACGCGAGATCCACAAGATCGCCGGCCGGCCGTTCAATGTCGGCTCGCCCAAGCAGCTGGGCGAGATCCTGTTCGACGAGCAGAAGCTGCCCGGCGGGCGGCGCAACAAGAACGGCACCTGGGCGACCGATGTCAGCATCCTCGAGGACCTCGCCGCACAGGGCCATGCGCTGCCGGTCAAGATCATGGAGCATCGCCAGATCGCCAAGCTCAAGGGCACCTACACCGACGCTTTGGTGCGCGAGCTCGACGCCAGGACCGGCCGTGTCCACACCTCGTACCACATGACCGGCGCGGCGACCGGCCGGCTCGCCTCGACCGATCCCAACCTGCAGAACATCCCGGTGCGCACCGAGGAGGGCCGCAAGATCCGCGAGGCCTTCATCGCCGAGAAGGGCCACAAGCTTCTGTCGGCCGACTACTCGCAGATCGAGCTGCGCCTGCTCGCCCACGTCGCCGACATCGCCTCGCTGAAGGAGGCCTTCGCGCGCGGCGACGACATCCACGCCATCACCGCCAGCGAGATGTTCGGCGTGCCGGTCAAGGGCATGGATCCGCTGGTGCGCCGCCGCGCCAAGGCGATCAATTTCGGCATCATCTACGGCATCTCGGCGTTCGGCCTCGCCCAGCAGCTCGGCATCGGCCAGCCCGAGGCGCGCGACTACATCGCCAAGTACTTCCAGCGCTATCCCGGCATCCGCGACTACATGGAGACGACCAAGGAGCTCGCGCGCAAGAACGGCTATGTGAAGACGCCGTTCGGCCGCAAGATCCACCTGCGCTTCATCAACGACAAGAGCCAGGGCATGCGCGCCTTCGCCGAGCGCGCGGCGATCAACGCGCCGCTGCAGGGCGGCGCCGCCGACATCATCAAGCGGGCCATGATCCGCCTGCCGGCCGCCCTGCAGGCCGCCAAGCTCAAGAGCCGCATGCTGCTGCAGGTCCACGACGAGCTGCTGTTCGAAGTGCCCGACAAGGAGATCGACAAGACCAAGGATGTCGCCCGCAAGGTCATGGAGGGGGCAGCCACGCTCTCGGTGCCGCTGGTCGTCGAGACCGGCGTCGGCGACAACTGGGCGGCGGCGCATTGAACGCGGAGGAGCGGAGATGAAGATCTGGGGCCGGGCCAACTCGATCAACGTGCAGAAGGTGCTGTGGGCGGCCGACGAATGCGGCGTCGCCTACCAGCGCACCGACGTCGGCGGCGCTTTCGGCGGCAACGACCAGAAATGGTACCTCGACATGAACCCCAATGGCGTCGTGCCGACCATCGACGATGGCGGCCGCGTCATCTGGGAGAGCAATGCGGCGGTGCGCTATCTCGCGGCCAAGTACGCAGCAGGCACGCTGTGGCCCAACGATCCGGGGCAGCGCAGCGAGGCCGATCGCTGGATGGACTGGCAACTCAGCACGATCTCCGAACCCATGCGCGTCTGCTTCTGGGGCCTGGTGCGCACGCCGCCCGACAAGCGCGACATGGCGGCGATCAAGAAGGCAGCCGAGGACGCCGGCCGCCTGTTCGGCCGGCTCGACGGCTGGCTGGCGGACCGCACCTACGTGGCCGGTCAGCACTTCACCATGGGCGACATTCCGGTCGGCTGCTTCGCCTATCGCTGGTACGCGCTCGACATCGAACGGCCGGAGCTGAAGAACGTGCGGGCCTGGTACGACCGGCTGGCGACACGCCCGGCCTACGCCAAGCACGTGATGATCAAGATGACGTAGCGGTCGAGGACGCAGACCGAGCGGTCCGCGCCGCCGCTCACTGCCGTTTGGGGAGCTTGCTCAGCTCAGCCAGCACCGCACGGTCGATCACGGTGAACAGATAGGCATCGGGCGCAAGCGTGCAGCCGCCACGCACCAGATGGCCGATCTGCGCGCCGATCGGCCCGTCGGGAATGACGACGCCGCGATAGCGTGCGGAGTGTTCGGCGAGATAGAGCGCCAGCGCCCGACGCGCCTCGGGATTCATGGCGTGCGCTTCCTTGCATGTGATGTAGGCCGCCTGGTCGAAATTGAGCGGCGGCATCTGCGCCTGCGCGGCGCCCGCGACGAGCGCCAACGCACCGGCGGCGGCGAGGGTTCTGAGAGACATGACCGGCTCCGCGGTTACTTGTTGTTGCCGATCGCGCTGCCCGCGATATAGCCCGCCGCGCCGCCGATCAGGCCCGCGCCCACCACCTCGCCGAAGCTGCCGCCCGCCACCATGCCGATGCCGGTGCCCAATGCGGCGCCGGTGAGCGCGCCCTTCTGGCCGGTCGTCATGTTCTCGCAGCCGCCGAGGGCCGCCGCCATCACGAGCAGCACCACGATCTTGGACTTCACCATGCTCTTCTCCTTATTGCTTGTTCTTCGCACCGCTCACGGTGGCGTCATATCGGCCTTCGTCCAACCCTTGTCGGGATCGAACGTCAGGACCGCTGCGGCACGCTCGGATGTCTTGGCGCCCAAGTCCTGCTGATAGACGATGCCATCCTGGTTGACGATGAAGGTCATGATTCCGGTCGCGCCGTAGCGCACCGGCCAGGCGATGACGCCGAAGCCGCCGATCATGCGGCCGTCCGCCAGATAGTGGCGCGCGCCGCCCGGCGCCGCCGCACCCTGCCCATAGAGCAGGCGGAAGTAGTAGCCGTAGTGGCCGTCGGGGGTCACGCTGTCGGCCTGCGCCTTGGCAACCGCCGGTCCGAGCGGGCTCTGCGGCTCGCCCGGCTTGGCTTCCCAGTAGAGCCCGTCCTTGCGGCCCGGCGAACTCATCAGCCGGCGGGCATAGACCGGCGACCCGGTCTTCATCGGATCGAGCGCGGCATAGTCGGCCTGGGCATCGACGATCGCCAGCAGGGTCTGCACCGCCGCCGCTTCGTCGTGGCCGATACGCCGCAGCACCATCTCCTTCAGGCCGGCCGCCACGTCGAACCGCCATTCGGAGCCCTCCTTGATCAGCGGCACGGGCAGGGTCCAGCCGGCCTTGCCGACCTCGATCTGCGCCTTGGTATCGCCCGACATCAGAATCTTGTGGCCCTGGTCCCACGCCGCGAGATAGACGGCGCGGCGACGCTGCACATCGTTGTCGGTGCCCGGCACGAAGTCGCGCCAATCGGCGCCCCACATTGCCGCCATCGCCTGGGTGTCGTTCTTACGCACCGCATCGGCCACCGCATTGGCGGCCGCCTCAGCCGTCGGGAAGCCCTGCAGCTTGGCGGCAGGCCTTGCCGCCGGCTGCGCCAGGGCGGCCGCGGCAAAGCCGAGCAACAGAACAAGGGCCGTCAGGCCGCGCCGGAACAAAGCGCCACTCATCGCCGGAACCCTCCTCCTGCACCATGGAAGCCGCCGCTGCGCTCGAAGTTGCCACGGTCGAAGCTGCGGTCGCCCCAGGAGGAGCGTCCACGATCATAGTCGCGATTGACCTGGTTGCCGCGATCCACGCCGTCGAAGGCGCTCGAACGACCGCCGCTGCCACGGTATTCGCTACCGCGATTCTCGGTCGGCCGCTGCGCGATGTTGCCGCGATTGGCCGTCTGCTCGCGGTTCTCCAGCTGACCGCGGAACTGCTGGCGTTGATCGGCACCGGGGCGCGCCTGATTGTAGCGCTGGCGCTCGGCCGACGTCCGGTAGGGCACGCCGTCGCGATGCGTCGGATCGTGCGCCCAGCGGCCGTCGGCATAGCGGTTGGCATAGAAGTTGTTGGCGCCGATGTGGGTCGCCTTGTTGACGTTCACGGTGGTGTAGCTGTTGCCCCAGCCGCCGCCGCTCCAGCCCCAATGCCAGCCGCCGAACATCGCCGCTCCGGCCGCGACACCGAGACCGAACATCATGCCGGCCATCAGCATCGCGCCATAGTTGGGTGGTGGCGGGTAGTAGGGCGGCGGATAGGCCGGATACGGCCACGGCCCGTACGCCCAGGACGGGTTGTAGTACGGCACGTAAATGACTTCGGGGTTGGTCGGCTCGATGACAACGGCGCTCGCCGAGCCGCTGGTCTGGGTCGTGACCTTCTGCTGCGGCGTCGACTTCAGGTTGCCGGCCGCCACCGCCCGCGCGCGCAGGCGCTGGACCGCATCGGCCACCTCCTTCTGCTGGCCGATCATGGCGTCGCCGAGCTTGCGCGTCCAATCGAGGTTCTTGTTCATCATGTCGAGAACCTGCGGGAAGGCGACCAGCGACTTCACGCTGACATCCCAGTCCTTGTCCTTGACGGCCGCTACCGCCGCATCGCCCTTGAGGGTGGGGTTGGCCTGCGACCACCGCGCCGCCTCGACGACCTCCAGGGGATAGCTCGCCGCCATCAGGACCTGCGACAAAAGAGCATCGGGATAAAGCGCGATCGGCGCCAGCAGCTGGTCGAGCTGCTCGGAGGTGAACGGCTTGTTGGCGGCATCCTGCGCCCGCAGGGCCGCTCCAGGGCCTACCGCCAGGACGAACGTTGAGAGCCCCAGCAGATGACGCCGCTTCATGGCTGACCTTCCCTGGTGCGCGAGATCACCGCAGCACACTACCGGTGGAGGCGGTGGTCCGTCCAGCAGGTCACACGAGTCGATGGACCTCGACCGGCCGGTCGTGACCCTTGACTTGGCGCAGCACTGGTTCGACGGCGCCGATCGACAGCGCGGATCGATCCTGCACCGCCGCCATGGTGGCGGCGCTGGCCAACACCACCACCTCGTCTTGGCTGGTCATGAATTCCTTGCCGAGCTGCTCGAAGCGCAAGGCCATGTTCACGGTGTCGCCGACCACGGTGAAGTTGACGCGGCCGGGCGCGCCGATATTGCCGACCACCACCGGCCCCGAATGCAGGCCGATGCGCAAGCGCACCGGCGGTCGGCCCGCGGCGCGCAGGCGTGCATTGTCCTCGCGCACCACCCGCGCGATGGCGAGCGCCGCGCGCAGGGCGTGGTCGGCATGATCGTCCATGCGCGCCAGCGCGCCCCACACCGCCATGACGGCGTCGCCGATGTATTTGTCGATCACGCCTTCCTCGCGCTCGATGCAGGCGCCGAGCAGCGCAAAGTGATGGTTGAGCAGCTCGGCCGTCTCCTGCTCCGGCAGGTCCTCGGCCTGCGGCGTGAACTCGACGATGTCGGTGAACATCACGGTCACGGTGCGGCGATGCGAGCGCACGGCGTCCTCGCCCAGCTCCATCAGCCGGAAGACCAGCCAGCGCGGCACGTAAGCGCCGAACCACTTCAAGGCACCGCGCGCCTTGTCGAGGCTCTGGCCGGCATCGTCGATCTCGCGCAGCCGCGAGCGGCGATGGAACGGCTGCTCGAACTCGAGTCGCTCGATGGACTCCGCGGCCGAGGTGATGGTGCGGATCGAGCGCGCCATGCTGAAGCCCATCACCAGCGCCAGCAGAGCCGCCACGACGAGCGTCGCCGCACCGACCATGGCGCCGTCGATCAGACGGTCGAGGTCGCTGGCGGCGTCCTCGATCGGCGAGTACTGGCCGACCAGCCAGGGCTCGGGGCCGTAGCGGTGTAGCTCGCGATAGACGACGACCCAGCGCCGCCCTTCGGCCTCGACGACATGGCCGAGATCGCCCAGCGCGCGATCGATGCGGGCCGAGCCGACCGGCGGGTCCCAGATTCGCGCCAACACCGGATCGTCGACTTGCCTGATCGTCGGCAGCGGCCGGTCCTCCGATAGGTCGAGCCCGCGCGGATCGATCAGCCGGCGATGCGCCAGCACCTTGTCGCGCCCGACCAGCACGAAGTAGCGGCCGCCGCTGGCCGGCGTGGCTTCGCCGATCAGGTAGGACAGGTCGCCGACCGCCACGGTGGCGATCAGGCCACCGATGAAGGCATCGTCAATGCGCCGGACGGGCGTCCGCACGTTGAGAACCGGCTGGCGCAGGAGGTCGTTCCAGAACAAGGCCCCCCAGAACGTGCGATACGTCGTTTGCAATTCGCGAAAGCGGTCGAGACCACGCGGCGTATCGAGCAACGACACCGTGTCGCGGACCAAGTCGCCGTCGGGCGTCCGAATGACGCGGTCGAGCCGGAGATCGAGGGTGGCAAAGCCTGCGCTGGAAATCGCCGGCACCTGCCCCATCATCACCGCCAGCGCCTCACGCATATCGACCGCAGACTCGACGTTCAGCCGGCCGTGCGCGGCCAGGGCCGCGATCATCTCGAGATGCTCGGTGACCGGATCGAGCCGGCTGCGGATGGCGCCGAGCTCGGCCTCGACCAGGCGCGCGGCGCGGTCGACCAACAGCCGCTCGGCGGTGTTGGTGGCGCCGGCCAGCACCACGATGTAGGCGACACCCGAGATCAGCGACAGCGAGACGAAGGCAAGCGCCAGGGCGGCGATCAGCGGCAACCGCAGGCGTGGTCTCGCAGTCTCTGCGTTGGCGGGCGAATCGGTCACGGCCGGACCATCATAGGCCGTTCCGGCCGTGCTGTGTCGTGCCCTGGGCGATGCTGCACAGGGCGGTCGGCAATCTACGCGGCGGTGCGGATCGCCGCCTGCTTGACCTTGCCGTCGACGTGGCCTTCGAACTGCTGGAAGTTCTGCTCGAAGCGCTTGGCGACGTCGCGGGCGGCACTGTCGTAGGCCTTCTTGTCCTTCCAGGTGTTCTTGGGGTTCAGCACCTCGCCCGGCACGTCGGGGCAGGCGTTCGGCACCTGCATGCCGAAGTGCGGGTCGGTCGAACTCGCCACCGAAGCCAGGGTGCCGTCGAGTGCCGCGCGCACCATGGCGCGCGTGTGGCGGATCGACATGCGATGGCCGACGCCGAAACCGCCGCCCGACCAGCCGGTATTGACCAGCCAGCATTTGACGTGCTGGCGCGCCATCTTCTCGCCCAACATCTTGGCATAGACGGTGGGATGGCGCGGCATGAAGGGCGCGCCGAAGCAGGTCGAGAAGGTGGCCTGCGGCTCGGTCACGCCTTTTTCGGTGCCGGCGACCCGGGCGGTGTAGCCCGAAAGGAAATGATACATCGCCTGCTCGGGGCTCAGCCGCGAGATCGGCGGCAGCACGCCGAAGGCGTCGGCGGTCAGCATGACGATGTTCTCCGGCGTCGCCGCCAGGCCGGTCTCCGATGCGTTGGGAATGAACTCCAGCGGATAGCAGGCGCGCGTATTCTCCGTGTGGCGCCCGTCATCGAGGTCGAGGCGTCCGCTGTGGGAGTCGACCACGACGTTCTCCAGCACCGTGCCGAACCGTTCGGTGGTGGCGTAGATCTCGGGCTCGGCTTCGCGGCTGAGCTTGATCACCTTGGCGTAACAGCCGCCTTCGAAGTTGAACAGGCTGCTCTCGCCCCAGCCATGTTCGTCGTCGCCCAGCAGCGTGCGCGACGGATCGGCCGACAGCGTGGTCTTTCCCGTGCCGCTCAGCCCGAAGAAGATCGCGACGTCGCCTTTCGGTCCGACATTGGCCGAGGCGTGCATCGGCAGTACGTTCTTGTCGGGCAAAAGGTAGTTCAGGATGGTGAACACCGATTTCTTGATCTCGCCGGCATACCAGGTGCCGCAGATCGCCACGACG
The DNA here is from genome assembly GCA_016870055.1 of Alphaproteobacteria bacterium. GTDB lineage: Bacteria > Pseudomonadota > Alphaproteobacteria > Reyranellales > Reyranellaceae > Reyranella. Next base: position 15,440 of record VGCQ01000013.1, read on the forward strand.
CGATCGGTGAAGTTGACCAGGATCGCGCAGTCGGACGCCGTGCCGTCGAGCTTGGGATCGGCCTCGAAGCCCGGCAGATTCAGGATGGTGAATTCCGGACGAAAGCCCTCGAGCTCCTCGCGTCGTGGCCGCAGGAACATGTTGCGGGCAAAGAGGTTGTGCCAGGCCGTCTCGGTGACGACACGCACGCCGATGCGATGAGCAGGATCGGCGCCGGCCCAGCAGTCGCGCACGAACAGCTCTCGCCGCTGGGCGTAGGACAGCATGCGGCTGTACAGCGCGCGATAGCGCTCGGGCGAGATCGGCTTGTTGGTCTTGCCCCAGTCGATGCGGCCCTTGGTTTCAGAATCCTCGACGAAGAACTTGTCGTTCGGCGAGCGGCCGGTATGAACGCCGGTGAGCACGGCCAACGCGCCGCCGTCGGCCACTCGGCCCTCGCCGCGGCGGATCGCTTCCTCGTAGAGCGCGGGAACCGGCAGGTTCCAGTAGACGTGACGGAGGTTCTTCAACCCCAGCCCTTCCAAGCCGAATTTCGGTACGACGAAGCCCGCCTGCTGCACGGCGTTTCTCCTGTTCAATCGCTCGATCATACGGACCGTGGGGTCGGTCCTTGTTCAGGGCAATGCGCTACTGGCCCGATCATGTGGTGGCAAGAGGGGGGTGTAAGCCTGCGACAGTTTTGTGGCGAGGATCATGTGGATCAGATTTCGCACCCGCGAAGAGTATGCCGCGCCGCGGAATCACGCCGCGGCGGCGGCAGCCCGGGCTTTCACTGCCAACGCAACCAGCGTCTTGCGCGCCTCGGCCGCCGCCCGAAGCGGCGTCTCGAACAAAAGCCGCGCCACCTGGCCGCGGCGGCGCAGGTCGAGGCCTTCGGCATCGATGCCGGTCATCCGCCACCCTTCATCGGCCAATCCCAACATCTTGCCGGCATAGAGCTGCAGGACGTCGGCGTGGTCGTGGTTCATATGGTCGACGATCTCGGCTTCGGCGTCGGCCAGCCCCTCGGCCGCCGGGACGCCCAGCTCCGCGGCCGCCAACCAGCGGATCTTGCCGAAGCCCGCCACCAAATGGGCGCGCTCGACGGCAACGCGATAAAAGCTGAAATCCTTGAAGCCGGCATAGATCTCGGCGTCGGGATGCCGGGCAAGGAAGCGCCGGGCCAGCCGTGGATCGGCGGTGCGGGCAGCACGGCCGACCAGGGTCGCCCGCGCCCCTGTCAGCGGCTGATCGAGGCCCGCAGTGCCGTCGAACAGCAATGACACGCGCGACTCGCCCGCGATGGCCCGCGTATGCTCGGCAAGCTCGCTCAACAACAGGATCGGCGACAAATCATGGTCGGCCGCCACCAACACCAGGGAGGCATAGGGCCACGGGCCGGCGGGCGGCGGCAGGGCGGTCGCCAGGGTCGCGCGGTCCAGCCCGCGAACCAGATCTCTCACCGCCCGGGACAGGTCGTCATGGGTCATCGCGCTGAGCCGAAAGTGCCTTAATTCACTCACATCGATGGCAGATAGGGGCGGCGGCGGCAACGGCCCGGTCTGTGTTACCATCCGGAACCGCTCTAGGAGAAGAAACGCCGTGCGCAAGACCATCGCCCTCGTCGACGACGACCGCAACATCCTGACCTCGGTGTCGATGTTGCTTGAAGCCGAGGGCTTCCAAATCAAGACCTATACCGACGGTGCCTCGGCGCTGGAGGGGCTGAACCAGACGCTGCCCGACCTCGGCATCTTCGACATCAAGATGCCGCGCATGGACGGCATGGAGCTGCTCAATCGGATCCGCAAGACCCAGCAATTCCCGGTGATCTTCCTCACCTCGAAGGACGAGGAGATCGACGAGGTGCTGGGGCTGCGCATGGGCGCCGACGACTTCATCCGCAAGCCGTTCTCCCAGCGCCTGCTGCTCGAGCGCATCCGCGCCGTGCTGCGCCGCGCCGACAGCGGCGGCGGCAAGGGCGAGGCCGCCGCCGAGCGCATCGTGCGCGGCGACCTGATCCTCGACCCGAGCCGCCATCAGTGCACCTGGAGAGGCAAGGAGGTGCACCTCACCGTCACCGAGTTCCTGCTGCTGAAATCGCTCGCCGAGCGGCCGGGCCACGTCAAGAATCGCGACCAGCTGATGGACGCGGCCTACGGCGAGACGATCTACGTCGACGATCGCACGATCGACAGCCACATCAAGCGGGTGCGCCGCAAGTTCCGCGAGGTCGACACCGAGTTCGAGCAGATCGAAACGCTTTATGGCATCGGATATCGATACCGCGACTCCTGAGCCCGGCCGGCGCCGGTTCGGCTTGCGCGAACTGGCGTCACGGGTCTGGCCGACGGCTCGCCGACCGGGCGAGGCGGCGAAGCGCACCGTCGAGACGCCGTCGCTGCTGCGCCGCCGCCGCAGCGCCGCGCGGCGTTACTCGCCGCTCACACTGCGCATTCTTCTGCTCAACATCATTCCCGTGGCTCTGCTCGCCATGGGCGCGGTCTATCTCAGCGACTACGAAGAGGAACTGATCGACGCCGAGCTCGCCTCGCTCGCCGTGCAGGGTGAGATGGTGGCCGCCGGCATCGGCGAGGTCGCCGTGGTCGGTGGCGAGACCACGGTCAATCGTCTCGACGCCGATGCCGCGCGCCAGCTCCTGACCCGGCTGGTCAGCCCGACCGGCGTGCGCGCCCGCCTGTTCAGCGAGACCGGCGAGCTGCTGGGCGATTCCATCGTGCTGAACGAGGCCGGCCGCATCCACGTCGTGCCGCTGCCGCCACCGCCTCATACCCAGCCGGCGGTCGAGCCCAGCCTGGGCCATCGCATCGGCGACTGGATCGCCCGCCAGCTCTCCCGCGTCGACCGTTTTCCCGAGTATGTCGACCGACTCTCGCCGACCGTGCGTGACTTTCCGGAGACGGCCAGCGCGTTGCGCGGCTTCAACGCCTCGGCGGTGCGCACCGGTCCCGACGGCGTGCTGATCCTGAGCGCTGCCGTGCCGGTGCAGCGCTACAAGCAGGTGCTCGGCGCGTTGTTGTTGACGCGCGACAACCGCGCCATCGTCGCTTCGTTGCGCGAGGTGCGCTACGACATGATGGTGATCGCCGCGTCGGCGCTGGCCATCACCGTCCTGCTGTCGCTCTATCTTGCCGGCACCATCACCCAGCCGATCGTGCGGTTGGCGCGCGCCGCCGACGACGTGCGGCTGGCGCGCGAGAGCCGCCCGGAAATCCCCGACCTCGGCAAGCGCGGCGACGAGATCGGCGATCTCAACGATGCCTTGCGTTCGATGACCGATGCGCTGTGGCAGCGTATCAACACCATCGAAAGCTTCGCCGCCGACGTGGCGCACGAGCTCAAGAACCCGTTGACCTCGCTGCGCTCGGCGATCGAGACGGCGGCGTTGCCCAATCTCGAGCCCGAACGCCGCGCCAAGCTGATGACGATCGTGCTCGACGACATCAATCGACTGAACCGGCTGATCACCGACATTTCCGATGCCTCGCGCCTCGACGCCGAATTGATGCGCGGCGAGGTCAAGCGCGTGGCGCTCGACACGCTGCTGAGCGACATGGCCGCCCACTATGGCGTCACGGCTGCGGCGAAAGCAGGCGTCACCCTCGAGTTCCGCGTGGCCGCCAATCCGCCCTTCGTGGCGCACGGTCACGACGGCCGCTACGGTCAGGTGTTCCGCAATGTCATCGACAATGCGCTGTCCTTCAGCCCCTCGGGATCGCGCATCGTGGTCGAACTCAGCCGTGCGCCACGCAACGGACCCTTCGTCGTGACGGTGGACGACGAGGGCCCCGGCATCCCCGAGGACAATCTCGAATCGATCTTCCAGCGCTTCTATTCGGAGCGCCCGACCGAGCATTTCGGGCAGCATTCGGGGCTTGGCCTGTCGATCTGCCGACAGATCATGGAGACCTACGGCGGATCGATCTCGGCGTCCAATCGCCGCGCGCCGGACGGCCGTGTGCTCGGCGCGCGCTTCACCGTCCGCCTGCCGGCCGCCGATTCGCCCAAGTGACGATCCGCTCGGCGGCCCCCCTGGCCAGAACCCGCCGGCACGCCACTTGCGTGGCCATTCGCTGCGGCCGGTCGTGGCGGGCCGCGCTGCTGCGCGGCCCATCGGGTGCAGGCAAGTCCGACCTGGCGCTGCGCCTGATCGAGGCCGGCGCGCGCCTGGTGGCCGACGATCAAACCGAGCTTGCCCGCCGCGGGTCGGCAGTGATCGCGACCGCACCGGCACGGCTGGCCGGCCTGATCGAGGTGCGCGGCGTCGGCATCGTGCGGCTGGGTCGCGGGCGGCTGATCGGGCGCGCGCCGGTCGCCTTGCTGGTCGACCTCGTCCCTCCCGAGCACATCGAGCGGCTGCCCGACCCCGCCACGGAGGGCCTGCTCGGCGTCAACCTGCCGGTGCTGATGCTGACGCCATTCGAAGCCTCGGCCGTGGCCAAGTTGCGCATTGCCCTGACGCGAGCCGCCGACGCATGATCGCCGCCGGCCGAGCAATGTCAGACCAACCTGCCCAAGCCGGCGAACGCCATGACCGGCGCCCCTTCGTCCTGGTGACAGGTCTTTCGGGCGCCGGTCGCGTGACGGCGCTGAACGCATTGGAAGACATGGGCTACGTCGCCGTCGACAACGTGCCGCTGCCGTTGCTGGGCGACTTGATGCGCTCGACGGCGGGCAACCCCGGCGAAATGGCCGCACCGCTGGCATTCGGCGTCGATACCCGCACCTACGGCTTCGACGCACGCGACCTGGTGCGCCGCATCCATGACTTGCGGCAGCGCCCCGGCATCGCCGCCCGCCTGCTGTTCCTCGACTGCGACGACGAGACCCTGCAGCGTCGCTACACCGAATCGCGGCGCCCGCATCCCCTGGCACCCGACCGGCCGATCCGCGACGGCATCCGCGAGGAACGCGAGCAGATCGGCTGGATGCGCGATTCGGCCGACGTGACGATCGATACCTCGGCGCTTTCACCGCATCAGTTCAAGCAGCTGCTGGCCGGCCATTTCGCCTTGGACGGCCGCCCGGGCACGCGACTTTCGGTCATGTCGTTCTCGTACCGCCGCGGCCTGCCGCGCGAGGCCGATCTGGTCTTCGACGTGCGTTTCCTCAAGAATCCGCACTACGAGCCGACGCTGAAACCGCTCACCGGCCGCAACCCGGCGGTCGCCGCCTTCGTGTCCGAGGATCCCGACTACCGGCCGTTCTTCGATGCGCTGAAAGGCCTGATCGGGCCGCTGCTGCCCCGTTTCGACGCCGAGGGCAAGAGCTATTTGACCATTGCCGTGGGCTGTACCGGCGGCCGTCATCGATCGGTGGCGGTGGCCGAAGAGCTGGCGAGGTGGTTGCGCGATACCGGCCGCTCGGTCACTCTCTCGCACCGGGACGCCGAGGCAGCCGGAGAGGCTTCTGGCGCAGGGTAGAGCGAACGAATGATTGGCATCGTATTGGTGACCCACGGCAATCTGGCGCGCGAGTTCCTGGCGGCGCTGGAGCACGTGGTGGGGCCGCAGCAGCAAGTCGCCGCGGTCTGTATCGGCGCCGACGACGACATGGAGAAGCGCCGCGCCGAGATCTTGGAGAGCGCCCGAGCCTGCGATACCGGCGACGGCGTGATCGTGCTCACCGACATGTTCGGCGGCACGCCCTCCAATCTCGCGATCTCGACCATGGAACAGGCGCGCATAGAAGTATTGGCCGGCGTCAATCTGCCGATGCTGGTGAAGCTCGCGTCGGTGCGCAGTCGGCCGATCGCCGAAGCGGTCCGCATGGCCCAGGAGGCCGGCCGCAAGTACATCACCGTCGCCTCTCGCATCCTGGCCAAGGAAGCTTCGTGACGGACGCCGCGTCGTTCGGCGCCGAAGCCGGCATCAGCGCACTCCGACGATCCCTCGCCATCGGCAACAAGCGCGGCCTGCATGCGCGGGCGGCCGCCAAGTTCGTGCGCACGGCCGGTCAGTTCGACGCCTTGGTGCGTGTGAGTTTCAAGGGCCAGGAAGTCTCGGGTCTGTCGATCATGGGGCTGATGATGTTGGCCGCAGGCATCGGCAGCGAGATCGAGCTGTCCTGCTCGGGCCGCCAGGCCGTCGAGGCGATGACGGCGCTGTCGGCGCTGGTCGAAAGCAAGTTCGGCGAGGAATGAGGCGCGGCCCGCCGTAGCGGAAGACGATCAATCGTGCAGCGGTCCGCCGGTCCCCAAGCCGACGCGCTGGGCTTCGGTGTCGTAGATCGTCGTCACCGCGATGTTCGCGAGATTGACGTCCGGCCCGAACTCGGCGAACAGGATCTTCTTCATCTCTTCGATGTCGCAGCTTCGGACACCGGCGATCCAGGGTCCCGGCAGCTCGATCATGACCCGGTCGGCGGGCAGCTCGCGCTTGATCACGTCGAGGCTGTCACGGCGCACCCGGCCCGCCTCGACCAGTTCGGCCGCCTCGACCAGCACCAGGCGGGCGCCCGCTTCGAGACAGAGGTGCGCCTGCTCGACCAGCAGCGACGGGTTGCTCAGCGTGTCCTTCGAGCCGACTTCGCCGAACACCGCGAGGCCACTCGCCACGGCGGCCATGATCTGGCCGCGGCGCTGCTCTGGGGTGAGCGGTACCGTATTGTCGGAAATCTCGATGGTCCGGAAGCCGAGGGCCAGCGCCTCGGCGTAGAACGCGGCGAGCGCCGGCTCGCCGAGCGTGGCGAAGACGTACTCGTGGAACTGGCCGCCAAGGAACGGCTGCACGCCGAACTCCTCGTACAATGCGAGCTTGCGCACGAGCTGATCGCGCGGATAGAGCCGCGCGGTGCCGGTCTTGATCTTGATCAGGTCGATGTAGGGCGCGGCAAGTTCGAGCACGCCGCGGGCATAGGGGAGCGGCAGGCCGTCATCGATCACCATCGAAAGACCGGTGCGACGCGGCTTGGTGGCGCTGCGGCGCCGGTCGATCGGCACGAAGGCGAAAGGAGCGTCGGCGCCCACGGATCGGCTGCTCATTCCGGCGTCAGGCCCGAGAATTTGTACATCTCCACGAAGCGGCGGCGCTCGGCGGTCAGGAAATCACGGAACGCCGCCGTCGAGCCGCCCATCGGATCGACGCCGATTTCGGTCATGCGGGCCCGCACCTCCGGCTGTTGCAGGACGGCGGCGAAGTCGGCCTGCAGGCGCTGAACGACGTCCGGCGGCGTGCGGCCGGGCACCATCACACCGGCCCAGTGCGAGACCGAGAACTGCGACATTCCGGGCAGCTCGGCGACCGCCGGAACGTCGCTTGCCCAAGCCACCCGCTGGGGCGACGTCACGGCGATCGCGTTGAGCTTGCCGGAGCGAATGAACGGCAGGACCGGCGCCATGCCGACGATGGCGAGCGGGATGTGGCCCGCCACCACGTCGTTGGTCGCGGGGCCGGCCCCCTTGTAAGGAACGTGGACGAGCTTGATCCCCGCCAGGTGCGTCAACCAGGCGCCGCCGAGATGCTGCGAGCTGCCCTCGCCCGGCGTGCCATAGGCCAGGCCGTCGGAGCCGCTTTTGGCCCGGGCGATCATGTCGGCCAGGGTTCGAATGCCGGTGGCGGGGTTGGCGACGATGACGACCGGCGTGGTGTGGACCAGCGCGACCGGCGCAAGGTCGGTGTCCGGCTTGTACTTCATCGCCTTGTAGAGGCTCGGCGCGATGACCGTTTCGGCCGGCGACGCTAACAGGATGGTCGTGCCGTCGGGCTTGGCCTGCACGACGTAGTCCGCACCGACCATGCCGTTGGCACCGGGACGGTTCTCCACCACGACCGACTGGCCGAGACGTTCGGCCAAGCGCGGCGCCAGGATGCGAGCCACGCTGTCGTGGCCGCCGCCGGGCGCAAATGGCACGACGAACGTGACGGTGCCTTTCGACGCGGGCTGCGCGCCGGCCTCGGCCCCCGCAAGCAAGGCCACGATCGACAGAACAACCGCCGACATCCCGATCAAGCGCATGCGTCCTCCACCCGCTTCAGCCACCGCGGCAGCGATGTCGCCATTCAGGCCGCCGCGCCGCCGGACAATCGATGCTGGTCACGACAGTTCAGCATAAAGTCCCTGACATATCGCCATAAATTCTTGCTTATATGCGCATGAGGCGCGTTGAGGCGGCACCGGGCCGCTGATAAGACACCGCCACTTTTCAGAGGCAGGAGCGTCAGATGGCCCAGGATTACGTCGTCAAGGATATCGGTCTCGCCGACTGGGGCCGCAAAGAGATCGACATGGCCGAGACCGAGATGCCGGGCCTGATGGCGATCCGCAGGGAGTTCGGCCCCAAGAAGCCGCTGAAAGGCGCGCGCGTGGCGGGCTCGCTGCACATGACCATCCAGACCGCAGTGCTGATCGAGACGCTGAAGGCGCTGGGCGCCGATGTGCGCTGGGCGTCGTGCAACATCTACTCGACGCAGGATCACGCCGCTGCCGCCATCGCCAAATCGGGCACGCCGGTGTTCGCCGTCAAAGGCGAGAGCCTGGAAGAGTACTGGGACTACACCCACAGGATCTTCGAATGGGGCGACGGCGGCACGCCCAATATGATCCTCGACGACGGCGGCGACGCCACGCTGCTCGTCCATCTCGGCATCAAGGCCGAGAAGGATCCGTCGGTGATCGCCAAGCCGACCAACGAAGAGGAGGAAGTCCTCTACAAGGCGATCGCCAAGACCAACAAGGAAAAGCCCGGCTGGTATGCCAAGCTCGGTGCAGCCATCCGTGGTGTCACCGAAGAGACGACGACCGGCGTGCACCGCCTCTATCAGATGGAGAAGGAAGGCCGTTTGCTGTGGCCGGCCATCAACGTCAACGACTCGGTCACCAAGTCGAAGTTCGACAATCTCTACGGCTGCCGCGAATCGCTGGTCGACGGCATCCGCCGCGGCACCGACGTCATGATGGCGGGCAAGGTCGCCATGGTCGCGGGCTTCGGCGACGTCGGCAAGGGTTCGGCGGCGTCGCTGCGCCAGGCCGGCTGCCGCGTCATGGTCTCCGAGGTCGATCCGATCTGTGCGCTCCAGGCGGCGATGGAAGGCTACGAAGTCGTCACCATGGAGGAGGCGGCGCCCAAGGCCGACATCTTCGTCACCGCCACCGGCAATGTCGACGTGATCACCCTCGACCACATGAAGGCGATGAAGCATCGCGCGGTGGTGTGCAACATCGGCCACTTCGACAGCGAGATCCAGATCGCGAACCTGAAGAACTTCAAGTGGCACAACGTCAAGCCGCAGGTCGACGAGGTCGAGTTTCCCGACGGCAAGCGCATCATCGTGCTGTCGGAGGGCCGCCTGGTGAATCTCGGCAACGCCACCGGCCATCCGAGCTTCGTGATGTCGGCGTCGTTCGCCAACCAGACCCTGGCGCAGATCGAGATCTTCACCAACCCGGGCAAGTACCAGAAGAAGGTCTACACGCTGCCCAAGACTCTCGACGAGAAAGTCGCGTCCCTGCACCTGGAGAAAGTCGGCGCCAAGCTCACCAAGCTCCGGCCCGACCAGGCGAGGTACATCGGCGTTCCGGAGGCCGGTCCCTTCAAGGGCGATCTCTACCGCTACTGATCGACCCACAGACCACGGCCGGCGACGGCATGTTAGAAGTCGGCATCGGGAGGTCCGGTGCCGACTTTTTCCGTTTCCCTGCCTGACGAGGCCGCGACCGAACGTTTGGGCGGCGCACTGGCGGCGCGCCTGCGACCGCGCGATGTCGTGGCCCTGCACGGCGGGCTGGGCGCCGGCAAGACGACCTTGGCCCGCGCCATCCTGCGCGCCGCGTCGGGCGACCCCGCCCTAGTCGTGCCCAGTCCGACCTTCACTCTGGTCGAGGTCTATGACACACGGCGCGGCGTGTTTTGGCATTTCGACCTCTATCGCCTGGAGACGCCCGAGCAGGTCCTCGAGCTCGGCTGGGAGGAAGCGCGCGCCGACGGCATCGCGCTCGTCGAATGGCCCGACCGGCTGGGCACCTGGCTGCCCGTCGACAGCGTCGCGGTGACGCTTGCCGTTGCGGGCAACGGCCGACGCGCCGATGTCGCAGGAGGTGCGCGCTTTGCCGACCTCTGATCGCGACCGGTTGCGCACCGACTTCATCCGCCGTGCCGGTTGGGGCGACGCCGGCGAACGCCTGCTGGCGGGCGACGCGTCGTTTCGCCGGTACTTCCGGCTCAGCCGGCCGCGCGCTTCCGCCGTCGTCATGGACGCGCCGCCGCCGCGCGAGGACGTGCGCCCGTTCGTGCGCATCGGCCGACATCTGATCGATCTCGGCCTGAGTGCCCCCCTGATCCACGCGGTCGACGAGAGCAACGGCTTCCTGCTGCTCGAGGATCTCGGCGATGATACCTTCGCTCGCGTGCTTGCAGCAGGCGGGGACGCGACCGAGCTCTATCTGCGCGCCACCGACGTGCTGGTTGCTCTGCACCGGGCCGGCCCGCGGGCGCTGCAGGCAGAGCTAGCCCCCTATACCGGCGAAGCGCTGATCGATGCCGCGATGTTGCTGCCGGAATGGTACCTGCCGGCGGCGCGCCGCCGGCCGACAACCCAGGAGGAGACCGCCACCTACCGCCACGCCTGGCGGACCTGCCTCGCGAACCTGCCGGCGACACCCGACACGCTGCTGCTGCGCGACTACCACCAGGACAATCTGATGTGGCTGCCGGCGCGCGCCGGCGTGAAAGCCTGCGGCCTGCTCGATTTCCAGGATGCTCTCCGCGGCCATCCCGCCTACGACCTCGCGTCCCTGATCGAGGATGCGCGACGCGACGTGCCGCCGGCCGTGCGTGCGGCCTGCCTTGACCGCTACCTCGGCGAGACCGCCCTCGACGCCAGGGATTTCGGCTTGGCCTTCGCGTTGACGGCGGCGCAACGTCACGCCCGCATCATCGGCCTGTTCGTCCGGCTTGCGAACCGCGACGGCAAGCGCGCCTATCTGGCGCATTTGCCGCGGGTCTGGCGCATGTTCGAGCAGGCGCTGGGCCACGAGGCGCTTCAGCCGTTGCGTCTCTGGATCGACCGTCTGCTGCCGCCGGAGCTGCGGCAAATCGGAGCCTCATGATCGACTCGGCAATGATCCTGGCGGCCGGCCGCGGCGAGCGCATGCGACCGCTGACCGACACGACACCCAAGCCGCTGATCCCCGTGGCCGGCCGATCGATGCTGGAGCGCAGCATCGATCGGCTGATCGCTCACGGCGTCAGCAACATTGTGATCAATGTCCATCATCTCGGCGAGCAGATCGTCGACCGAGTGAGCGGTCGAGCGCGCATCGTCGTCGAGGATCGGCTGCTGGACACCGGCGGCAGCGTCAAGAACGCCCTGCCGCTGCTCGGTACCCGGCCCTTCTACGTGCTGAACGGCGACGGGCTGTGGCGCGACGGTCCGGTGGCGACGATCCTGCAGCGCATGGACGTGCGCTGGGACACCGAGCGCATGGACGCATTGCTGCTGCTGCTGCCCCTTCACAAGGTGATCGGCCGCGAGTCGACGGATCGCGGCGACTACTTTTTCGAGCCGCGCGGGCAGCTCCGTCATCGCGGGCCGGCGCCTTTGTCGCCCTATGTCTTTGCCAGCATCTCGATCTGCAGCCCCCACCTGTTCCGCGATTCGCCCGACAGTCCTTTCTCCCTGCTGCGTCTGTGGCATCGCGCCGAGGCCGAGGGTCGCCTGTTCGGCGTGATCCATGACGGTGACTGGTTCCATGTCGGAACACCGCAGCAGCTCGCCGCCGCCGAACGCCGTTTCCGGGAATGAGCGAACCGGCATGACGGCCGTCTTCACCATCGCCGCCGATCGTCGCTTTGCCGATGCGCTGGCGATCGGTGTGCTGGCCGAGCATCGCCGCGATCCGCTGGCCCTCGCCGACCTCCTGATCCTGGTGCCGACCCGGCGCTCGGTGCGGGCGTTGCGTGACGCCTTCCTGCGCGCTTGCGGCGGCAAGCCCACCATCCTGCCTCGGCTGGCGCCACTGGGCGATGTCGACGACGGCGAATGGGATGCGGTGGTTGGCGAGGAGGACGCACTCGGCTTGCCTCCCGCCGTCGCGCCGGCCGAACGCGAGGCGTTGCTGGCGCAGCTGGTCGGCGCCTTCGCCGACGATCGCGGCCAGCCGATCGCCCAATCCCCGGCACAGGCGCTGCGGCTTGCGCGCGAGCTCGGCGGGCTGCTCGACGAGCTTGCGATCGAGAACGTCGCCTTCGACCGCCTCGAGAGTCTGGTCGAAGGCAACTTCGCCAGTCATTGGCAGAGGACCGTGCGGTTTCTCGCCATCGTCGGCGAAGCCTGGCCCAAGATTCTGACCGAGCGCGGCCAGATCGACGCCATCGACCGGCGCACTCGGGCCATCCGCGCCCGGGCGGCGCGCTGGCGCGGCCGGCCGCCCGCCACGCCGGTGATCGCCGCGGGCTCGACCGGGTCGCAACCTGCAACGCGTGAGCTGCTTGCCGTCATTGCCGACCTGCCGCATGGCCGCATCGTCGTGCCAGG
>VGCQ01000014.1 GCA_016870055.1 Alphaproteobacteria bacterium
TCCTGCTTCGCGTGCGGCCTTGGCTGTCGCATTGGACAGCTCGATCTGGATTTTGGTCATGACTCGGACCTACGACGACGTGTCAGATGATCTGGAGCGGAACAACAATAATAGGCTGGTGACGGTGGGAGAGCCGGCGGCACTGCCGTCCTTGAAGCGGGCGACGGCGACATAGACCACGGCGTACTCCTGGTCGCCGCCCGATGCCCGGCGAGCTCGCCGACTCACCACTTCGCCATGAACTGGCGAATCGGCTCGGCGCCGGGGTTGGTGAACTTGCGGTCGATTACGATGGCGCGGGTGCTGGCACCCGAGCCGTAGTAGAGCGCGTTCCAGTCGTTGTCGGGATCGAGAAAGGAGCCTTCGAGCGTGGCACCGGCGAACAGACCCTGAGAACTGGCAAAGGCGATGATGTCGGCGCCGCCGGCGGCTGTCGTCGCGCCTTCGATGCCGATGCCGACTACCGCCAGTGACACGCCCGCCTCGACGCCGAACTTGAACTTGTGGTCGAGAATGGCCTGCAGGCCCTTCTCGGTCTTGATGATGAACACCACCTCGGAGACCTTGGCGCCGATCTGCAGGCCGACGCTGCCCGACCCCATGGCGTAGAAGGCGGGTGGGCTCCAGTTCTTGGGTGCGCTTCGCGCCATCAACGTACCGCGGCCGCCGGCCAGGCCGAAAATCAGGCCGCCCTGGATCAATTCGGGCACGATCAGCACGCCACGCGCGCCGTCCATGTAGCGCGGCGCGTCTGGGTAGTCCTTGCCGGCCAGGATCTTGCGCGCTGCCTCGAGGCTGGAATCGACCAGCGCCTGGCGCTTGGCGTCGGCGTATGCCGGCGGGACGGAAAGCAGGGGAGCGGCAAAGGCGGCCGCGGTCCCGAAAAGGACGGATCGGCGGTCGAACGTCATAGGTCGGCTCCTTGCGGGCTCAATGGGTCGGTGGCCGACGCCGGGGAGCGCCAGATGGCCACAACAACTCATATCCTATCACATTTTTGGCCAAATTTGAGGCAGTTAGGTCGATTGTCTCAGAAAGAACTCAAGCCCCGGCCGGGCGATCTTTGAGCAGCAATGGCAGGCCGGCCGTCATCAGGACGACCCGATCAGCCCGCTCAGCCAGCCGCATGTTGAGCCGCCCCTGGGCATCGCGGAAGGCGCGGCCGAGCGGCGTGTCGGGCACCACGCCCAGCCCGACCTCGTTGCTCACGAACACGACCGGCGACCCGTAGCCGTCGAGCGCGGCCACGAGTTCGTCGGTCGCCTCGTCGAGATCGGCGCCGGCGTGCATCAAGTTCGAGAGCCAAAGTGTGAGGCAATCGATCAGCACCGGCTGGCCGTGCTCTGCCGCCTTCGCCAAGGCCGCGGCGAGCGCCAGCGGCTCCTCGATCGTGGTCCAGCCCGAGCCGCGACGCGCGCGGTGCGCCATGATGCGGGTCGCCATCTCGACGTCGCCGGCTTGCGCCGTGGCGATATAGACGGCGGGCCGAGGCGGCGCGCCGAACAAGGTGCCGGCAGCCAGCTTCTCGGCATGCGTGCTCTTGCCCGAGCGCGCGCCACCCATGACCAAAGTCACCGGCGGCAGCGGGAAGGTGGTGATGTGCTCCATCAGCCCGCTGTTGGCCGCGCCGTCACCAGCCAGCAGGCGCCGGGGAGATGGACGCCGTCGGCGCGTTCGTGCGCTGCGATCGCCTCGCCGATCGCCTGCTTGGCCTTCTCGATCGCCGCCGGCTCGGCGCCGGCGAAGGCGCGGGCGAGCGGGCCGAAGCGGCCGGCGCCCGCCAGAACATCGGCCACGCTGGCGCCCATCCAGATCGGCCGATCGACCGGCTCGAATCGCGGCACGCCGAAGCCGGCCTCGGCGAGGATATGCTCGACGCGCGCGCGATCGCCGAACGAGAACTGTCCGACATCCTCCGGCGGTCGCGGCTGCGGCGGCAGGAACGGTTGCGCGGCACGCACCGGCACCGTCGCCCAAGGATTTTCCTGAGCCGGGCGCCAGACCAGGAGGACCAGGCGGCCGGTCGATTTCAACGCGCGACGGATGTTGCGAAAGGCCACGATCGGCTCGGCGAAGAACATGACGCCAAAGCGCGAGAAGACGAGGTCGTGATGCGCCCCGTCGAAGGGATGCACGGCGGCGTCGCCGACGGCAAAAGACGCGTTGGCGACGTTCTGGGCGCGGGCGTGGTCGATCAGCGCCTGAGAGATGTCGACGCCCAGTACATGCCCATCCGGCGCCACGGCCTTGGCCAACGCCGCGGTCGTGCCACCCGTGCCGCAGCCGATGTCGATCGCCTGCTCGCCCGGACGCGCCGCCGCTGCCGCCAGAGCAACAGCACCGACCTCGGCGATCGCCCGCTCGATACGGCCGTACGAGGCGAGCCAGCCTTGGCCACCAGGGCCGTTCCAGAAGGCGAGCTGTTCGGCGGCAATCTCGGCGGCGTTCCGGCTCATGCCAGCGCCGCGGCTTTGGCCGCGACCAGCTCGCGCGGCAGGTAGTTGACGAAGGCGACGCGCCAGGCGTGCTCCGGATCGGCCTGCTCGAAATGCTCGATCAAGGTGAGCGACACGTTGTCGATCTCGAAGCGCACCGCGGCCTCGGGATGCAAATCGAAGGCGTGGGCGAGCGCGGCGCGAATGGTGCCGCCGTGCGCGGCCGCCACGATGTCGCGGCCGCGATGCTCGGCGGTCAGGCGTTCGATGCTGCGCACCGTGCGATCGCACAGGTCGACGAAGCTCTCACCGCCCGGCGGCCTCTGTTCCGGCGGCCCGAGCCAGAACAGATGGTTGTCGGCGTGCTTCTCGGCGATCTCGACATAGGTGAGGCCCTGCCAGGCGCCGAAATGCTGCTCGGCGAGGTTGGGATCGACGTTGAGTTCGTTCATGTCGCCGCCATGCAAGGCGAGGTGCTCGGCCGTCTTGCGCGCGCGCAGCAGGTTCGAAGCGTACCACACCGCACCCTTGGGGAGCAGCCGTGCCTGGTGCCTGAACAGTGCGACATTGCTGCAGTCGCAGTCCTTGTCGGTCTGGCCGTAGCAGCGCGCCTCCGGGTTGGGCACCGGCGCATGCCGTACCCACCACCATCGCGTGACCAATCCGGTGATCTTGGCGCCCGTGGCCATTTCAGCTCCCGATCAAAGAGGAATGCATGCGACTCAGTCGCGCGTGTCTACCGTCCAATGAACAGCGCCGCCACCACCAGGAAGGCGATCTCGGCGGATTGCTGGACGGCGCCCAACGTATCGCCGGTATAGCCGCCGATGCGCTCGGCGATGGCGCGCGTGGCGTACCAGGCGGCGGCCAGGGCGGCGAGCGGCGCCAGGACCGCCACGAAGAAGCCCGTGCCCAGCAACAGCAGGAAGGCGAGCGCAACGCCTATTCCGATGGTCAGCCAGACATCGTTGTCGGTTGGTTTGCCGGCCTGTGCACCCAAGCCCTCGGCATGGACCGGCGACTGGGCGAGCAGCGGATAAGCGATGGCGGCGCGCGACAGGGCATGGGCGGCGATCAGCACGACCAGACCGGTGGCACCACTGAACGAAGCGAGGCAGGCGACTTTGAGCAGCACCGACAGGGCGAGGGCCAGCACGCCGAAGGTGCCGTTGCGGCTGTCCCGCATGATCTCCAGCCGACGATCGGCGTCGAGCCCATGCGGGCCCAGCCCATCGGCGGTGTCGGCCAGCCCGTCCTCGTGCAAGGCGCGGGTGATCAAGACGGCCGCACCCACCGCCAGCACGGCCGCGAGCCAACCAGGTCCAAGCCCGCGCCCGATGGCGAATATCAGGCCGGCCGCCAGGCCGACGCCGGCGCCGATCAACGGTAGCACCGGAAGGACATCGGCCAGCGGCCACCGCGGCGCGCCGACCTCGAGCTTCAGGCCGGTGAAAAAGCATGCCTGCTCCTTGAAGGCTTGCAGCCATTCATCGAAGGAAGAGGGTCGGCTGGTCGGCGGCTCGCTGGGACTAGTCATGGTGGGACAAATATAGGATGGTCCGCGCCCGTCATGAATGCCCAGACCCCCGACAAAAGTCGCGCCACGTTCGAGGAGATGCGCCGCATCTTGCGCGAGCTGCCGGGGCCCGACCAGGAGGCGGTGACGGCGGTGGTGCACCGGGAGTCGCAGCTCACCAAGCCGGCCGGCGCGCTCGGCCGGCTGGAGCAGATCGCCGAATGGCTGGCCGGCTGGCAGGGCCGCGCCCGGCCGCAGGTCGAGCGGCCGCGCATCGCGGTGTTTGCCGGCACACACGGTGTGGCGGCCCGCGGCGTATCGGCCTATCCGCCGGAAGTCACCCAGCAGATGGTGCAGAATTTCCTCTCGGGCGGTGCGGCTATCAACCAGCTCGCTCAGGCGATCGACGCCGATCTCCGCATCTACGAGCTCGACCTTGCCCATCCGACCGCCGACTTCACGCGCGGCCCGGCGATGAGCGAAGCGCGAGCGGCCAACGCCATGGCTTACGGCATGATGGCGGCCGAGCCCGGCATCGACCTCCTGTGCCTGGGCGAGATGGGCATCGCCAACACCACGACCGCCGCTACCTTGTGCGCCGCCCTGTTCGGCGGCCGCGGCATCGACTGGGCGGGACCCGGCACCGGCGTTCAGGGCGAGGCCCTGCAGCGCAAGATCGCGGTGATCGACGAGGCGCTGGTGCGACACAAGGACCTGATCGGAACACACGACCCTCTGGACTTGCTGGCTGCGGTGGGCGGCGAAGAGTTCGCCGCCATCGCCGGTGCCGTGCTGGCCGCCCGCATGGGCCGCATCCCTGTGCTGCTCGACGGCTTTGCCTGCACCACGGCAGCCGCCGTGCTGTGGGCGATCGACCGCCGCGCGCTCGCTCATTGTCTGGTCGCTCATCGCTCGGCCGAGCCCGGCCATACGCGGTTGCTGGAGACGATCGGCCAGCGCCCTCTGCTCGACTTCGGCATGCGCCTGGGCGAGGCCTCGGCGGCGGCGCTCGCCGTGCCGTTGCTCAAGGCTGCCGCCGCCTGTCACAACGGCATGGCGACGTTCGCCGAAGCGGGGGTAAGCTCCAAATCGTCCTGAGTGCAGCGAAGGATCTCATGCCGATAGCAAACGGCGATGAGGTCCTTCGCTGCACTCAGGACGACAGAGAGGCCTAGTCCATGCTTCGACGTGCCGTCCTCGCAGCGCTGCCGTTGTTCGCCCTTCCCGCCCTCGCCCATCCACCACGCCAGCCCGACGACACGGAGGCCAAGAGCTTGATCGAAGAAATCAAGGACTTCCGCCGCAAGATCGCCAAGGCCGTCACGGACAAGGACTTCACGACACTGCGATCGATCTACGCCGACGCCTTCAGCCACACCCACGGCTCGGGAAAGGTGGACGACAAGAACGCGCGCGTCGTCTCGGCCATGGCGGGCGAGCCGATGATCGAGAATGCACCGGCGAGCGAGCTCAGCTACCGCGTATTCGCCGGCCCGACGGTGATCGTCACTGGCAAGAGCCCGATCCTGAACGTCAGGGAACAGAAGACCTACGATTTCCGCTGGTTGTGTGTCTACGTGACCGGCCGCGACGGCTGGCTGCTCGCGGCGAGTCAGGCGACGAGAGTGCCGACGTAGCTTTCTTATGGACCGCCGGCCTGTGGCCGGCCGTCCATAAGAGGAAAGCTACGCCGTGACTTCGATCACCCCGGGCATGTCGGCGGCGACGATGCTGCCGATGACCGCCGCAGCCGGCGTGCCGCGCTTCTTGAGGTCGGCGACCAGGCCCGCGACCTTGGCTTGCGGGATGGCGATCAAGAGACCGCCCGAAGTCTGGGCGTCGGCCAGCAGCAGGCGCTGCGGCTCGGCCAGGCTGTCGGCGAAACGGGCGTGCGGCGCGGCGTATTCGAGGTTGCGCCGCGTGCCGCCGGGGCACAGACCGTCCTTCAGGAAGCCGGTCACCCTGTCGAACACCGGCACGGCGGCGTAGGACAGCTTGGCGCCGATCGGCGTGCCGACTTCGCCCGAGGCGGCGCGCAGCATGTTGCCGAGATGGCCCAAAAGGCCGAAGCCCGTGATGTCGGTGGCGGCGGTGGCGCCGGCCGCGTTCATTGCCTCGGCGGCGTGACGGTTGAGCGTCGTCATCGACTTGATCGCAGCAGCGAGCGCGCTTTCGGGCGCGGCATTGCGCTTGACCGCGGTGGTGAGCACGCCGGTGCCGATCGGCTTGGTCAGCACCAGGACGTCGCCCGGCCGCGCGCCGGCATTGGACACGACCTTGCGTGGATCGATGGTGCCGGTGACGAACAGGCCGAACTTGGGTTCCTCGTCGACGATCGAATGGCCGCCGGAGATCACGATGCCGGCCTCGGCGCAGATCGCGGCGGCGCCGTCGAGCACCTGGCGCAACGGCGCCGTGCCCAGCGTGTCGACCGGCCAGGCGACGAAGCTCAGAGCATTCAGCGGCGTACCGCCCATGGCGTAGATGTCGGAGAGCGCGTTGGTAGCGGCGATGCGACCATAGTCGTAGGCGTCGTCGACGATCGGCGGGAAGATGTCGACCGTCTCGACCAGCGCAAGATCGTCGCGCAGCTTGATAATGGCGGCGTCATCCGACGTATCGTGCCCGACCAGCACGCGCGGATCGGCGGCGACCGGCAGGCCGGCCAACGCCTCGTGCAGGTCGGCCTGGCTTATCTTGGCGGCGCAGCCCGCGAAGCGCGCCAGCTCCGTGAGGCGCGGCACGGCGCTTTCGGCAGACTGCGGCTTGGCCGGCGGGGTGGCGACGGTCATGGGATCCTCCTGAAACGGTCGCCGAATGATCGGCCCCGGCGGCGGCCACGGCAAGGACATTTGCCGTCGCGCCGAGAGCGGCGGACACGCGACGGTCGCGCACCATCGGCCTGCGGATTGCTTGGACACTGCCAACACGCACGGACACACTAAAGATGAATGCGCCGTTCGGGACATCAGCCTGGGTGGCCCGTCGCGTATTCGGAGGTGCGTATGTGGGCGCGTGCGGTTGGATTTGTCTTCACCATGCTGGCTTGCGATGGCGTGGCGACAATCGCATACGCGCAACCCGTCAGCCCGGTCAGCATTCCTCTGACGTACTGGAACGGCGCCGCGAAGCTTGCCATCAACGTCGGCATCAACGGCGGCGCCGCGCGACCTTACATCTTCGATACGGGCTCGCCGGTATTCAACGCCGTCTACAATCCGAGCTGGTGGCCGGGCCTGCCGCCCAATCCCAACACCAACAACGCGCCCAGCTCTTCCCTGCCGACGAGCGCCCAGTTCTGCCTCGGGGGAACCGTCCCGGATGTTTTCTGCCGTGGGTATACCGGCAACCTCGTCCAGGTGCCGTCGCTCAGCTTCTACAAGACACCCTCGGATACAACGCCGTTCTCTACTCTGGGCGCCAACCCCGGCTATGTCGTCAACGCGATATACAACTACGGCGCCAACGCGGCGACCAACACCCAGATCGGTCTGCCTTTCAACGCGGACTCACCGCCGGTCGACGGCTACTTCTTCGGAACGTTCGGTGCGGGCAACTTTGCGACCGACGTCACGATCAACACCAATCCGACGTTCAATCCGAAATTCCGAACGCCCTCGGGCTACTACGGGGGCGGCGTGCTGGGCCAGACGATCGTGCCGGGCCTGACGCAAGGCTACGTCGTGGCGGCAAACGGCCAGAAGAATCCGGTGTCGGACACGAACCCCCCGCAGCAGATCAACAGCATCAACGTCACGATCGGCGGCCTGACGATGCAGCCGGTAACGCCGTGCAGACCCTGCGTCACGGTTGGCTTGACCCCGCAGATGCTGGGCCAGTTCTGAACGCGGCCAACGGGCAGTTCGTCCAACACCGGCGTGATCCCTTGGGCCCTCTCGGCGCCGGCAACATTTCCCAATCCCTATGGCGGCACGGTGGGAAACAACTCGTCCGTCGAGTTTGGCTCCAACTTCCAGGTCACTCTAACCGCACGGGGCCAGTCGACGCCGGCCATCACAGAGACAGTCCTGGGGTTGCTCGATGCCGGCACGGGCGATCTGAACCTCAAGACATCTGCCGACAAAGCCGCAAGGGAGAAGGTTTCGAACACCACCACCGGAAAAGTGGATGCCGGCGTCGCCCTGACGATTGCCGGTGCCACGCCCGGTGGCCAGCCGATCGTCGGACTGGCGACGATGTCGGCGACCCTGACCCAGCAAGGCAACCCCGAAACCTACAACGCCGCGCTCAATCTCCCGAAGAAAACTACGGCCCAGAACACGATCGGGATATCGTTCTTCCTGCAGAACTCGGTCCTGCATGACCTCACCAACCAGGTGATCGGCTACACGCCGTTCTTCGTCACCGATGCGGCGCTGGCGACGACTGCCGGCGGCCCGCACATCGTCGACGGCACGAACGTACCGCTCGGCCTCGCGGGAGTCGTCTCCGGTCCGGGCGGGCTCACGGTCGGCGCGGGCGGCGCTGTCCAGCTCAGCGCCACCAACACTTATGGCGGCGTCACGACCATTGCCGGCGCCTCGGGCGGCCTGCCGGCCGGTCAGCTCCTGGTTTCCGGTCCGGGCGGCATCGCGAGCTCAGCAGGCGTGGTGAACAACGGCATCTTCGACATCTCGCGCGCCTGGGCTGCCGTCGGCGTCCAGTCGCTGTCCGGCGGCGGGCAGGTCAATCTCGGCGGCCAAAACCTCGTCATCACCAATGCCAGCGGCATCTTCTCCGGCACGATCAGCGACGGCGGGGCCCTTCCTGTCGCCGGCGGCAGCCTGACGCTGAGCGGCGGAAGCTTCACGCTGGCCGGCACCGGCAACTACACCGGCGGCACGATCGTGAGCGGCGGCAGCTTCACTCTTGCCGGTTCGTTGAGCGGTGGCCTGACCGTGCTGCCGGCGGGCAGCTTCACGGTCGCCGCTGGCGGCAGCTATGCCAATCCCGGAGGCATGGTCATCAATCTCGGCGCCACGACCGTCAACGGGACGATGACGACAAGCGTCGTCAATGCCGGCACGCTCGGCGGTACCGGCAGCATCGTGGGAAGCGTGCTGAATGGCGGCACGGTGGCGCCCGGCAACTCGATCGGCACGCTCACCGTCACCGGCAACTTTCAGCAGACCGCGAGCGGCAGCTACTTTGCCGAAGTCAACGGCGCGGGCCAAAGCGACCTGCTCAACGTTGGCGGCAGAGCGACATTGGGCGGGGCGGTCAGCTTCCATGCCCAGCCCGGGTCGACCTATGCGCCGCGCACGACCTACCGCATCTTGAATGCGACAGGCGGTCTCACCGGCACCTTCGCCTCGGTGAGCGACCCCTATCCATTCCTGCAGTCGAGCCTGAGCTACGATGCCAACAACGTCTATCTGACACTCGATATCGGCGGATTCGCAGCGGCAGCGGCGACGCCAACTCAGGCTGCCGTCGGCAACGTGCTCGACGCCAACGTCAACACCGCCACCGGCGACTTCGCCACTGTGCTGAGCGCGATGGCCGCCGGCACACTGTCGAATGCCCAGGCACAGGCGACGCTGCAGGCGCTGAGCGGCAACAACTATGCCGGCTTTTCGACCTCGATGGTTCAAGGCATGCAGCTCTTCATGAACAACTTCGCCAACCAGGCCGGCGGCAGCTCACCTGCGTCGAACCGGGTGGCGTTGGCCGAAGCCTGCGACGTCGCTTGCGATGCCATCACGCCGCCCAAGTGGGGCGCCTGGGGTGGCGCACTGGGCGGTCTGGGCACCGTTGGCGCCAACCAGCCCGTCGGCGCCGTCACCTACAATGCCGGTGGCTTCGCCGCCGGCCTCGACCGATCGATCACCGACTCCTTCCGCCTCGGCGTGACCGCAGGCTACAGCACCGGCACGCAATGGGTCGGCGGCTTCGACGGCCTCGGCCGATCCAACACCTTCCAGGTCGGTCTCTACGGCGGCTTCGCTCGGGACAAGGTCTATGCCGACGGCTTGATCGGCTATGCCTACACCTGGAACCAGATGTGGCGGACCATCGCCATCCCTGGCCTGCAGCCGCGCACCGCCTACGGTCAGACCGGCGCCAACCAATGGTACGGTCAGTTCGAGACCGGCTATCGCTTCGATCTCGGAACGAACGCCAATGCCTTCGTGACACCGTTTGCCCGCCTGCAGGCCTACACCGGCACCCAGGCCGGATTCACCGAGACCGGGGCACAGTCGCTCAACCTCACCGTCGCGCAGCAGACGACCAACTCGCTGCGGTCCGTGATCGGCGCGCAGCTCAGCGGATCGATGGACCTCGGCTGGCCGGAGAAGCTCGCGCTGCAGATCCGTCTGGGCTGGAGTCACGAGTACGCCGACGTCGCCCGTCCGGTGACGGCGACGCTGGCTGGAGCTCCGGCGATGCCGTTCACGACGTGGGGCGTGTCGCCGCAGCGCGACGGCGTGGTGCTCGGCTTGTCGGCCAACACGGCAATCGCCGAGGCAACCTCGATCTACGTCCGATACGAGGGCGATATCTCCGGCCAGGACGGCGCGCATGCCATCACCGCGGGCCTGCGCATGACCTGGTAGATGCCAAGGTCAGCCTATGATCGGGCACCCGGCAAAAAGTCGTCGAGCGGCACGCCGAAGCTGTTGAGCGCCCAAGAGACGAGGTTGTACTGACCGACAGTGAAGACCACGTCCAGAAGCTGCTCGGTCGAATACTTCTTGGCAAGCGTGGCCCAGGTGGCGTCGGACACGACCGAATTCTCATAGAGATCGTCGGCCGCCTGCAGCAGCGCCGCCTCGTGTTCGCTCCAGCCCGCGGCCGTCGGACCATCCTTCAGGCAGGCGATGTCGGTGTCGGTGAGGCCGCCGCGCTTGGCTATCAGCTCGTGCTGGGCGAATTCGTACTCGGCCTGGTTCAGCCAGCCGATGCGCAGGATCAAAAGCTCGCGATCGCGAAACGCCAGGGTCTGCTTGGACAGGATATGGCCGGCAAACGGCGTCCAGCGCTTCACGAGCTGGGGATGGTGGGCCAGCACCTTGAAGATGTTCAAGACCCTGCCGCCCATGGCGTTCTTCTCGACGGTGGTGCGGTCTTCGGCCGTCATGGTCGAAAGATCGCGCATGGGGATGCGCTGCTTACGCTGAATCACCTTGTTCCTCCTTGGCGTGGCGATCCGGTAGTCTAAAGCGCCGGAGGCACGGTACCATCGGCCGCGCACCACCCGTGTCGAGCGGCGGAAAGCGACTCAGTCGTCGTTCGGCGCCAAGAGGTCGCCGGCCACGGCGGCCAGCACGATCGCACCGCCCAGGCAGGTCAGCAGCGGCGGTGCTTCGCCCAAGGCAAACCAGACGATGGCTGGTGCCAACGGCGTCTCGACCGCGCCGATCAGCGCCGAGCGTGTCGCCGAAACCAGGCGCGTGCCCACGGTCAGCAACAGCAGACCAAGACCGAACTGAACAGTGCCGAACAGCACCAGGTAGAGGAAATCCCGTTCACTGACGGCGCTCGGCGCGGCCAGCGGCCAGGCCAGCAGCGCGCAGAGAAAAGCCGAGAGCGACGCCGCCGGCAGCATGCAGACATCGCGGTGATGACGGATCACGACCATCATGGCCGAGATCAAGGCCGTCATGGCGAAGGCCAGCAGATCGCCCAGCAATCGGCCGGAGCCGAGCGCCGGCACGACTGTGACGACCATGCCGAGCAGAGCGACACCGCTTGCCAGCAAGGTCGTGCGCCGCTCGCGCGCGCCGGTCCACGCCCAAGCCATCGCAGCGGTCATGAACGGCGCCGTGGCGTTGATCACCAGCACATCGGCCACCGTGGTCTCGCGCAGGGCGTTGATGAAGCAAATGGTGGCGGCGGTCGAGCAGCCGGCGGCTACCAGGCCGGGTCGGCCGATACGTCGTAGCGCCCGTACGGCCGCCGCCCCGTCGCGCCAGACGACGTAGCCGGCGATGAACAGGCCGCCGAACAGGCCGCGCCAGAACAGCAAGGTCCAGACGTCGGCCTCGACCAGCCGTGTGAACAGGCCGGCCGCGCTGAAGGCCATTGCCGACAGCAGCACCAGGACGGGACCACGCCAACCACCCGCAGCAAGCCCGCCCTGTTCCTCGACGCCCTTCGCAGCCATGCTCATGGCGTCGACCCTAGCGCTCTCCTCCTGACAGCGTTATGTCAGGAGCATGCGCCGCGCCGACCGCCTGTTCGATGTCATCCAGACGCTGCGCTCGGCCAAGCGGCCGATGACGGCGGCGGCGCTGGCCGAGGCACTGGAGGTCACGGTCCGTACGATCTACCGCGACGTCGCGACCCTGCAGGCCCGCCGCGTGCCGATCGAGGGCGCGCCGGGCGTCGGCTACGTGCTGCGCAAGGGCTTCGACCTGCCGCCGCTCATGTTCACGGTCGACGAGGTCGAGGCGATCGCGGTCGGCGCCCGCATGGTGCGCCGGCTGCGCGACCAGGCGCTGCAGCAGGCGGCGGGCCGCGTGCTCGACAAGGTGACGGTGGTGCTGCCGCAGAGCCTGCGCGGCCATATGACCGACGCGCCGATCTAAGTATCGAGCGGCGATGCCGCCGAGCCCAAAGTCGATCTTGCCCAGGTGCGGGTCGCTATCCGCGATCGGCGCAAGATCAGGATCGCTTATGTCGACGAGCGCGGCCGGCGCACGCGGCGCACCATCTGGCCACTCGCCATGGCCTACTATGTCGACGCGAGCCTGATCGGCGCCTGGTGCGAATTGCGGCGCGGCCTACGCAACTTCCGCGTCGAGCGCATTGCGGCGTCACGCGTGCTGGCAGCCCGCTTCCAGGACCACAATGGCCGTCTGCTGGCTCAGTGGCAGGCCTTGCCCAAGGAGCGGCCGGCCGCGCGCGTCTGATCGTTGTCCAACCGCGCCGCCGCCAGGCGGGCAAGGCCCGGTTTGGCGAACGCCGCGCCATCCAGCGCCAGGAACGGCGACGCCATGGCGTGGAAGCGAAAGGCATCGCCTTCCTTCAGCACGACACCGGCAAGCTTGCCCCACACTTCGACGATGAAGGGCTCGCTCACGAGAGGGGAGTCTCGGTGGATCATGGGCTGGCACTCCTGATGGGAGACGAGATGGTCACGATCCGACGTTCGGGCAATGGTGGAGGTTGCCAAATCCGCCTGGACGACGAACAAAAACCGTCGGTGCGGCATCAATATGGCGAGACGATTTTTTCTCTGCTGGTCATGTCGGCGTCATGACGGAACAATGAAGCGAGCATGTCGCTTCGTCTGACACGAAAAGGATTCTTGCGCGCCGCGAGCGGGCTCGGCGTAACCACGTTGCCGACCGGGGCATCGGCACGCGGCGAGGAGCTGTTCGAAGTCGTCGATGCCGAGACCGCGACGATCGACGGCCGGCACTGGGACACGCCGATGCCGGGCGGCCGCACCGTCGATGCGGTGCATCGTTCGGTGCTGCTGCGCTTTCCCGGCGCCGCCGACGAGATCGCCATCCTGCTGCGCAAAGGCCGCCTGCTGCTCAAGGCCAAGCTTTGTCTGCAGTACGACGGCTACGAAGTGGTGCCTGAGGGCTACACCTGCCGGCCGGCGTTGGGCCGCAAGCTATGGACCGACGATCCGCCGACCTGGCATGTCCATGCCTGGGTGCTGCGCCAACCGTGGCTTGCCGACAAGGAGACCGGCCCGACCTTCAACGCCAATGTCAACGGCCGCCGCTACTGGACCCGCTATGGTGCCGCCGATCTCGAGCGCGACCGCTTTCCCGACCTGCTGGCGCCGCAGGAGCTATCGCTGCAAGCGCGCGAGGCGCGCTTCGACATCACCCGGCTGCTGGCAAGCGACGTGCTGGTGCGCGATGCCGGCGCGCGATTGCTGTTGCTCGAGCAGTGCGGCTTTCTGCTGCGCAAGGTCGAGACCTATGACACGCGTTACCGCCAAGCGGGCGACGCCTACGAATGGGCGATGCCGACCGGCGGTCATGGCCTCAGCTTCACCCGGCCGCGTCTGCTCTTGACCGGCCGGCCGATCGCGGGCGGTGGCACCGTCGCCGTCACGCTGCCGCCGCGGCTCGACCGCAAGGTGCTACTGGTCGCCGACAGCTCGCGGCCGACCGCGACCTTGCCGACGCCGGCAGCGGTGAACGCGGGCGCCAGCCGAGCGCTTGCCGCCGGCTTGGACAATCGGCCGCGCTGGCAGATCGAGCGCATCGTCGAGCTGCGCCGGGTCGGCGGCGACCAGGTGAGCTTGTGGGGCAATGTCACCGGTGAAGCCGGCTACAGCGCCTATCGCAAGCGGCTGGCCGAGCTGCTGGCGATGCCACCGCGCTATTGGGTGGGCTGGGAGATCGAGGATCTGCTGCTGGTCTTCCACGTCTTCGACGAGCTGCTGCCGGCGCCGGTGCA
This sequence comes from Alphaproteobacteria bacterium, assembly GCA_016870055.1. GTDB lineage: Bacteria > Pseudomonadota > Alphaproteobacteria > Reyranellales > Reyranellaceae > Reyranella. Next base: position 14,320 of record VGCQ01000014.1, read on the forward strand.
GGAGCATCTCAAGAACTATTGGCGGGCCTGGCTGCAGCCCGACCTGCCGACCAGCGCGTTCGCGAACCCGCAAAGCCGCGATGCCATCGACTACTGGCGGCGCAATCGCGACTGGCGCGGCCGTGCCTCGTTTTTCCGCGACGGCTACAACTTCTCGATCAGCACCCAGAATTTCAATCACACTGCGGCGATGGGCGCGCTCTTGGGCGGCGCGCTGATCGAAGGCGAGCATCCCATGGCCGACGGCCGGCATGGCCTCGAGCATCTGCTGTTGCGCTTCTGGGCATTCCTCGACGGCACCTCGCAGGAGATGCTCGACCCCTACTATCTTTCGATCACGCTCAGTGCCCAGAAGATGTTCGCCGACTTCGGGCCGACGCCGATCGACCGGCTGATGGGCCGCATCCTAGTCGATCGCACCCTGGAGATGCTGGTGAGCGTCCATCATCCCAAGCTGCGCCGCTTCGTGTCGTCGTCGGGCCGCGCCCGCATGAGCGGTGTGCTGGTCGAGCAAGACGGCATCTACGGCGCCGTGCACACTGCATCGCGGCACGGCGTGGTCAACTATCTCGACCAACCGGCCGACGGGCGTGTTCAGGGCATGCCGGTGTGGGGCTACGACTTCCCGCCGGGTCGGGTGGCGATCCAGAGCCAGCGCGCGCCGTGGGCGCCCGACTGGGTCGCCGGGCTGATCGACGACAAGCCGGTGCCGTTCGAGGAGACCTCGGCCGAGACGCTGCGCGGCAATTTCAAGCCGCCGCTGTGGCGACGCGCCTGGCTCGGCGCCTGGCACGGGCTCGCCAGCACCGACATCCGCGGCCGCACCGTCGACGTCCTGGGCCAGTGGGTGCGCGAGGCCCGGCCGGCGACGCGGATGGAGGATCTCGGCACGCTCACCGTGCGCTATGCCGCCAACACGCCCGACCTTGCGACCACGCAGGAAGGCATGGCGCCGGCGGCCGGACTGCCGCTCACCTTCCAGAGCCGCAACCGCGCCATCGTGTTCGCCAAGCCGCATAGCAACCGCGATCGGCTGCTCGCTTCCCTCGGCGACAAGGGTGTGACGCGGCTCGCCACGGTGATCGGGCTGTGGAACTTCGCCGAGCGGCGCACCTGGACGCTCTACGCCGACGACCGCAAGATCGACACCTTTCCCCATCGCGCCAGGCTCGACCAGCGACTGTTCGTCCATGATGGTGTGAGCTATCTCGCGATCCTGCCGCTGCCGGCGAGCGATCTCGGCCGCGACGCCGAGATCGAGGTCGCCGCTGGCATTCCCGGCAAGGTGCCACCGACCGGTGCGGCGGTGGCACCGGCACTTACGATCTCCTTTTTCAATCTGAAGCGCGAGCAGCCGGTGTCACCGCGCGACCTCGACCTGCGAGCGATCGCCGGCCGGACCTATGGCGGGTTCGTCCTGGAGATGGGCGATGCCCAGCAGCACGGCAGCTTCGCGGCTTTTGTCCGTCACATCGCTGCGACCGAGCTCAAGGCAGAGTGGAACGACGGCAAGCGCCAGCTCGAAGTCGCCTACCGAAGCGGCGGCGATCTGATGGAAGCGGCATTCGCCACCGAATTCGGCCAGCCGGCATCGCCCGACCACTTCCCCATCGATCCCGGCGCGCAGGAGCGCGCCATCCCCTATCGGCGGCTGAACGGCGCCTGGCCCTATCTGCCGGCCGGGCTGGAGCGCGACTCCAGCTGGGCGCAGCAGGGCACCAGCGGCCGACTGGAAAAGAACGGCGCCGTGCTGCAGACCGAGCCGGGCCGCAAAGCCTACCTGATCGCCGATCCGCTGAGCGGCGCCACGGTAGGCTACAATGCGCTGCCCGACCTGCAATCCTTCACCCTCACCGCACGTGACGGTGTGCAGCTCCGAGCCGACGGCAAGGTCGGACTGATGCGCGTCGAGTATCGGCCTTGGGAGAAGAGCTGCGAGATCAGCCACACGCCCAAGCCCGGCCAGGAGAACGACATGGCAAGAACCGTTACCATCACTGGCCTTGCCGAACCGCCGCACGTCAGCCTCAATGGCCGGCCGGCCGACGTCCGTGCCGTCGGCCAGGCGTTTCAGATCTCCTTGGTCCCGACGTGACACTCACGCGCTCTGCCTTCCTGGGGCTTGCCGGCGCCGCCATGGTCGACGCCGGACGGCCGCGCGCGCAGACAGGATCCCGCATGCACCAGCGCAAAATCCCCTCATCCGGCGAAATGTTGCCCGTGGTCGGCTGCGGCACTTGGCGAACCTTCGATGTCGGACCCGAGCCCGCGGCGCGCGCACCGCTCGCCGAGGTGCTGGCCACGTTGTTCGCCGCGGGCGGCTCGGTGATCGACAGCTCGCCGATGTACGGCGCCGCCGAGGGCGTTGTCGGCGACCTTCTGGCGGCGGCCGGAACGCGCGACAAAGCCTTCATCGCGACCAAGGTATGGACCTCGGGCCGCGACAACGGCGTCACCCAGATGCAACGCTCGATGGCGTTGCTCAGGACCGACCGGATCGACTTGATGCAAATCCACAATCTGGTCGACTGGCGGACGCATCTGCCGACGCTCGGCGCCTGGAAAGCCGAGCGGCGCATCCGCTATCTCGGCATCACGCACTACACCGAAAGCGCCCATGCCGAGCTCGAGGCGGTGCTGCGCGCCGAGCGCTGGGACTTCGTGCAGCTCAACTACGCGCTCGACGATCGCGCCGTCGAGCAACGCCTGCTGCCGCTCGCCGCCGAACGCGGCATCGCGGTGATCGTCAATCAACCGTTCGGCGGCGGCGGACTGCTGCGCCGGCTGTTGCCGCGCAAGCTGCCCGACTGGGCGGCCGAGATCGGCTGCACGAGCTGGGCGCAGCTCCTGTTGAAATTCGTGCTGGCCAACCCGGCCGTCACCTGCGCCATCCCCGGCACCAGCAATCCCAGGCATATGGCAGACAACGCGCGGGCCGGCCTCGGCGCCTACCCCGATGCGGCGATGCTGAAGCGCATGGTGGCGGAGATCGGCGTTTAGCGCGGGACCGTCAGAATTCCAGCGTCATCTGCGGCTCGGGCGCCGCAGCAGCGCGGCCCTGCAGATTGTGCAGCGACACGCCGAGCAGCCGCACGCGCTTGGGTAGCGGATAGATCGTGCGCACCAGCTCCACGGCGGTCTGCCGCAGAGTGTCGCGGCTGGCGACCGGTTCGGCGAGCGTGCGGCTGCGCGTGACGATCTGGAAGTCGGCATACTTGATCTTCACCGTGACGGTGCGGCCGGCAACGCCCGTGCGCTCGCAGTAGGACCACACGTCGTCGAGCACCGAAGCGATGCCTTCCTCGATCTCGGCCGGCCGGCCGAGATCCTCCATGAAGGTGGTCTCCGAGCCGACCGACTTGCGCGGCCGGTCGGGCACGACACGACGATCGTCCTGGCCGCGCGCGATGGCGTGGTACCAGGCGCCGGCCTTGCCGAAATACTGCTCCAGGAACTCCAGCGACTGCGCCTTGAGATCGGCGCCGGTGTGGATGCCGAGGCGGTTCATCTTCTCGGCGGTCTTGGGCCCGATGCCGTGGAACTTGGCGACCGGCAAGATTTCGACGAAGGCCGGGCCTTTCTCCGGCGGGATCACGGTCTGGCCGTTGGGCTTGCGGTGGTCGGAGGCGAGCTTGGCCAGGAACTTGTTGTAGGAGACGCCGGCCGAAGCGGTGAGGCCGGTGCGCTCCAGGATGCGGGCGCGGATCTCGCGGGCGATCTCGCTCGCCAGCGGCATGTTCTTGAGATTGGCCGTGACGTCGAGATAGGCCTCGTCGAGCGACAGCGGCTCGACCAGCGGCGTGTAGTCCAGAAAGATCTCGCGAATCTGGCGCGACACTTCTTTGTAGACGTCGAAACGCGGCTTGACGAACACCAGCTCGGGGCAGAGCCGCTTGGCCGTGGCCGACGGCATGGCCGAGCGCACGCCGAACTTGCGCGCCTCGTAGGACGCCGCCATCACTACACCGCGCTGCCGGCCACCCACCGCCACCGGCTGGCCGCGCAACGCGGGATCGTCGCGCTGCTCGACGGAGGCATAGAAGGCATCCATGTCGATATGGATGATCTTGCGGATGGCGGCGTCGGCCATGCCGGCGAGCCTACCTCTCTCTCGCTTGTTGAGGGAGCGCCGCCAGTCGCCCGAACGGGCTCGACCGACGCTCCTTCGTCACCAGAACTTCCACCATGGCCGCGGCGCTTCCAGGCTCTGCGCCGTCGGCATCGGCGGCTGGCGCCTCTGGTCGGCGCCGCCGACCGGCGTCGGCGCCGGCAGATCGCCGTCGCGCCAGCCGCCGCCCAACGCCAGCACCAGGTTGGCGCTGGCCAGCAGGCGATTGAGGCGGATGCTGAGCAGGGCCTGCTCGGCGGTGAGCGCCGCGGTCTGGGTCTGCACCACCGTGGTGTAGGGCACGGTACCCAACCGATATTGATTGAGCGACAGGCGCTCGGCGTCGCGCGCGGCGGCGACGGCAGCGCGCTGCACCTGTTCCTGCTGCACCAGCACGCGCTGCTGCACCAGCGCGTCCTCGACCTGCTGGAAGGCGACCAGGATGGTCTGGCGATAGAAGGCGACCTGCGCATCGTAGCGCGCTCGCGCGCCCTCGACCTGGGCTTTGAGCGCGCCGCCGTCGATCAGGGTGCCGGAAAACTGCGGGCCGACCGACCACACCGCGTTGCTGAGTTGCGACAGCGCGTTGACCGTGCCGCCGACCAGCGTGACGGCGCTCGACAGCGAGATGTTGGGATAGTACGCGGCCTGGGCGACGCCGATCAGGGCGTTGGCCGAGGCCATCTGGCGTTCGGCCGAGGCGATGTCGGGCCGCCGCTCGAGCAGCGTCGAGGGCACGCCGGGATCGACCGTCGGCACCTCGGCCGGCGGCGGTCCGGGCTCCAGCCCGAACGCCGACGGCGCCTTGCCGACCAGCACGGCGATGGCGTGCTCGAACTGCGCGCGGTTGATGTTCTCGGCGACGAGCTGGGCGCGCGTCTGCTCGAGCTGGGTCTGCGCCTGGGCGAGGTCGACGCGGCTGACGATGCCGGCATCGAGCTGATTGCGCACGATCTCGACGGCCCGTGCATAGGCTGCCACCGACGCCTCGAAGACTTTGATGCGCTGCTCGGAGATGCGCATCGAGAAGTAGTTGATGGCGAGGTTGGCCTGGGCCGACAGCCGGGCATTGGCAAGATCGGCGGCGCTCGCTTGGGCTGCCGCCGAATCGCTTTCGATCTGGCGGCGAATCCTGCCCCAGACGTCGATCTGCCAGGCCAACGACGGGCCCAGGGTGAACTGACTCACGCTGCCGCTGGTGCTGGTGGTGACCACGCCGCCGCTCGACGCGCGGCTGCTGGAATTGGCGCTGCCGCTCTGCTGGAAGCCGCCGCCGCCGGTGACGACCGGGAACAGGCCCGATTCGTCCTGGCGCACCACGGCGCGCGCCTGGCGATAGGCGGCCTCGGCCTGGATCAACGTCTGATTGGAGATGTTGATCTGCGCCGCCAGCCGGTCGAGGGTCGGATCGCGGTACATCGTCCACCACGGCCCGCGCTCGATGGCGTCGCGCGGTTCGGCCGGTTGGAAGCTGGCGGCCACGCCGATCACCGGCCCTGCGGTCTCCTTGAAATCGAGCGTCGGCGCATCGGCGGGCGGCGGACGGCGGTAGTCGGGCCCGACCATGCAGGCACCGAGCGCCAAGGCGAAAGCCGGCGCCGCCGCCATACGCGACAGTCTCGTCATGCCGGCGCCGCCGTCGCGCCGCCCAGAGCGCGAGCGATGTGGCTCGGCCGGTCGCGGTCGCGGCGGCGGAAGCGGTCGAGATAAAGATAGATCACCGGTGTGGTGTAGAGCGTCAGGATCTGACTCACCAGCAGGCCGCCGATGATCGAGATGCCGAGCGGCCGGCGCAGCTCGGCGCCGTCGCCGAAGCCCATCGCCAGCGGCAGGGCGCCCAGCATCGCCGCCAAGGTGGTCATCAGAATCGGCCGCAGGCGCAGCAGGGCGGCCTGATGGATCGCCACCGCAGGATCGAGACCCTGATTGCGTTCGCGCTCCAGCGCCACGTCGATCATCATGATGGCGTTCTTCTTGACGATACCGATCAGCAGCAACACGCCGATCATGGCGATCAAGCTGAACTCGACACTGGCGTACTTGAGCGCGAGCAGCGCGCCGACGCCAGCCGACGGCAGAGTCGACAGAATGGTGAGCGGGTGGATGTAGCTCTCGTAGAGGATGCCGAGCACGATGTAGACCGCGACCAGCGCCGCCAAAATGAGCAGGAGCTGGTTGCCGAGTGACTGCTGGAAGGCCCGCGCCGTGCCCTGGAAGGCGCCGTGGATGGTGGCCGGCATGCCGATCTCGCGCATGGTGTCGTTGACGTAGGCGATGGCGTCGCTCAGCGTCTTGCCCGGCGCCAGGTTGAACGAGACGGTGCTGGCCACAAACAGGCCCTGGTGATTGACCGAAAGCGGCGTGGTGCCGAACTCGTGCCTTGTGAGCTGCGACAGCGGGATCATGGTCTCGGGCGTCGTGCTGACCGCGGCACCCGTCGAGGCCGAACCGCGGCCGCTCATGGCGATCTGGTTGGTGCGCCGGTTGCGCACCGCCTCGGCCGGGTCGACGGAGCCGGGCACCAGCGGCGCGGTCGAGACGATGGCGGCGGTCGCCTGCGCGCCGCTGATCGCGCCGCCCGAGGTGCTGACGTAAATGTCGGCCAGCCGCTCGGGGTTCTCCCAGTACTCCGGCGCCACCTCCATGACGACGCGGTGCTGGTTCAACGGATTGTAGATGATCGATACCTGGCGCTGGCCGAAGGCGTCGTACAGCGTCTGGGAGATCGCCCGTGTCGACACGCCGAGCTTGGCGGCTGCGTCGCGATCAATCGCCAGGCTGACCTGCAGGCCGCGTTGCTGTTGGTCGGAATCGACGTCGGTGACGACCGACTGATCCTGGCGCAGCGCTTCGACCAGTCGCGGCCCCCAGGTGTAGAGTTCGGGCAGCGAATCGGCCTGCAGCGTGAACTGGTATTGCGCGTTGCCCTGACGGCCGCCGACCCGGATGTCCTGCACCGCCTGCAGGAAGAGCTGGGCGCCCGGCACCTGGGCGAGCCGGGGCCTGAGCCGGGCGATCACCTGGTCGGCCGAGATCTTGCGCTCGTCGAGCGGCTTCAGCGTGGCGAACATGAACCCGGAATTGGTCGAGAAGCCGCCGGTGAAACCCGCCACGCTCTCGACCGCCGGATCCTGCCGCACGATCTCCATGAACCGCCGAAACTTCTGCCGCATCGCCTGAAAGGAGATGCTCTGGTCGGCGCGGATGCCGCCGACGATGCGGCCGGTATCCTGCTGCGGAAAGAATCCTTTCGGGATGGTGACGTAGAGATGGATGTTGAGGATCACCGTCGCCAGGAACACCAGCATGGTGGCCAACGGATGGCGCAGCACGAAGCCGAGGCTGGCGCCGTAGCCGCGCCGCAGCGCCTCGAAGCCGCGTTCGCTCAAACGGAAGAAAAGCCCCGGCGAGTGCGCCTCGTGCGGCTTCAGCACATAGGCGCACATCATCGGCGTTGTGGTGAGCGAGATCACCATGGAGATCAGGATGGCGACCGACAAGGTGACGGCGAACTCGCGGAACAGCCGTCCGACGATGCCGCTCATCAGCAGGATGGGGATGAAGACGGCGACCAGCGACAGCGTCATCGAGACGACGGTGAAGCCGACCTCGCGCGCACCCAGCAGGGCGGCGTCGATGCGCGAACGGCCGGCCTCGATGTGGCGCGAGACGTTCTCGAGCACGATGATGGCGTCGTCGACCACGAAGCCAGCGGCGATCGCCATGGCCATCAAGGTCAGGTTGTTGAGGCTGTAGCCCAGCAGGTACATGCCGCCAAACGTGGCGATCAGCGACACCGGCACGACCACGGCCGCGATGAAGCCGGCGCGCGGCGAGCGCAGGAAGGCGAAGGTCACCAGCACCACCAGGATGATGCTGATGATCAGCGCGTGCTCGACCTCGCGCAGCGAAGCGCGAATGGTGACCGTGCGGTCGGTCACGACCTGCAGGTCGACATCGTTGGGCAGGCTGGCCTGCAGCTCGGGCAGCAGCGCACGCACCGCGTCGACCGTCTCGATGACGTTTGCGTTGGGCTGCAGGTAGACCAGCACCAGTACCGAGCGCTTGCCGTTGGCCTGGCCCTCGTTGCGGATGTTCTCGGTGGCGTCGATGACCTCGGCCACGTCCGACAGCCGCACCGGCGCGCCGTTGCGCCAGGCGATGATGAGGTCGCGGTACTCGGCCGCCGTCCGCGCCTGGTCGTTGGAATAGATCTGGAAGCGCCGATCGCCGACCTCGAGCGCGCCCTTGGGCGAGTTGGCGTTGGCCGCCGCCAGCGCGGCGCGCACGCTCTCCAGCCCGATCTTGTACTTGAACAGCGCGGTCGGATTGATCTCGACCCGCACCGCCGGCAGCGAGGCGCCGCCCAGCGTGACTTGACCGACGCCGTTCACCTGGCTCAGTCGCTGCTGCAGGATGTTGGAGGCGGCGTCGAACAATCGGCCCTGGCCGATCGTGTCGGAAGTGACGGCGAGCACGACGGCCGGCGCCTCGGCCGGATTGATCTTGCGGTATTGCGGGTTGCTCGGCAGGTCGCCCGGCATCTCCATGCGGGCGGCATTGATGGCGGCCTGCACGTCGCGCGCCGCGCTGTTGATGCTGCGCGACAGGTCGAACTGCAGGGTGATGCGGGCATTGCCGACTGTGCTCGTCGAGGTGATCTCGGTGACGCCGGCGATGGCGCCGAGCGCCCGCTCGAGCGGCGTCGTCAGGCTGGTGGCGACGGTCTCGGGCGAGGCGCCAGGCAGGCTGGCCGAGACCTGGATGGTCGGAAACTCGACCTTGGGCAGCGGCGACACCGGCAGCTTGAAGAAGGCCACGGCGCCGGCCAGTGCCAGCCCGATCGTGAGCAGGGTCGTGGCGACTGGCCGGGCGATGAAGGGCGCCGACAGATTCATGCCAGCGGCCGTTCGCCGGCGGCGGCATGCTGCGTTCCCTCAACGGGCAGGCCGCGCAAGCGGCGGCTCAGCCGATCGAAGGCGAGGTAGATCACCGGCGTGGTGAAGAGCGTCAGCACCTGACTGACGATCAGGCCGCCCACGATGGTGACGCCGAGCGGCGAGCGCAGCTCGGAACCGGTGCCGGTGCCCAGCATCAGCGGTAGGGCGCCGACCAGGGCGGCCACGGTGGTCATCAGGATCGGCCGGAAGCGCAACAGGCAGGCCTGATGGATCGCCTCGCGCGGCGACTTGCCTTCGTTGCGTTCGGCATCGAGCGCGAAGTCGATCATCATGATGGCGTTCTTCTTGACGATGCCGATCAAGAGCACGATGCCGATGATGGCGACGATGCTGAGATCGGTGCCGACCAGCATCAAGGCCGCCAGCGCGCCGATGCCGGCCGACGGCAGGGTCGAGAGGATCGTGATCGGATGGACGTAGCTCTCGTAGAGCACGCCGAGCACGATGTAGACGGTGACGATGGCGGCCAGGATCAACAGGAGCTGGCTGTCGAGCGAGCGCTGGAAGGCGAGCGCCGCTCCCTGGAAATGGGTGGTGATCGAGGCCGGCATGTCGATGTCGCGCTGCGCCGCGACGATGGCGTCGACCGCCTGGCCGAGCGCATAGCCCGGCGCCAGGTTGAAGGAGATGGTGGTGGCCGGGAATTGGCCCAGCCGGTCGAGCCGCAACGGCGCGGACTTCTCGTCCAGCGTGGCGATCGCCGACAGCGGCACCTGCTTGCCGCCCGAGCCCGGCAGGTAGAGGTTGGCGAGCGAGTCGAGCGAACGGCCGAGCGCCGGGTCGATCTCGTAGATCACACGGGTCTGGTTGGACTGGGTGTAGACCGTCGAGACGATGCGCTGGCCGAAGGCGTTGTACAGCACGTTGTTGATCGACGCGGCGGTGATGCCGAAACGCGCCGCGGCGTCGCGATCGATCGTGATGAACAGCGCCAGCCCCTTGCCCTGCAGATCGGACGTGATGTCGACGATCTCGGGCAGCCCATGCAGGCGATCCATCAGGCGCGGCACCCAGACGTCGAACTCTTCGGGCTTGGCGGTCTCGAGCACGAACTGATACTGCGTGCGGCTCACCGTCGAATCGACCGTAAGATCCTGCGCCGGCTGCATGTAGAGCGAGATGCCGGGCACCGACGCCGTGTCGCGCTGCAGGCGGCGGATGATCTGGCTCGCGGTGGCGCGGCGCTGCTCGCGTGGCTTGAGGTTGATCAGCATGCGGCCGGAATTCAGCGTCGGGTTGGTGCCGTCGACGCCGACGAACGACGCCAGGCTCTCGACGTCAGGATCGCCCAGGATCGCCTCGGCCAGCGCGCTTTGGCGCCGGCTCATGGCTTCGAACGACACGCTCTGCGGCGCCTCGGTCACCGCCTGGATCAGGCCGGTGTCCTGCACCGGGAAGAAACCCTTCGGCACCACGACATAGAGCAGGACGGTGAGCACGACGCTGCCCACCGCGACCAGCAGGGTCAGCGCCTGGTGGCGGAACACCACGACCAGGCAGCGGTCGTAGAGGGTGACCAGATGGCCGAACCAGCGCGCGCCCAACGCTTCGGTCGGGGCGGCCGTGCCGGCATGCGGGCGGCGCCGCAGAAGCTGGGCGCACATCATCGGCACCAGCGAGAGCGACACCAGGGCCGAGATCAGGATGGTGACCGAGAGCGTGACGGCGAACTCGCTGAACAGCCGGCCGACAACATCGCTCATGAACAGGAGCGGGATCAGGACGGCGATCAGCGACACGGTGAGCGAGACCACGGTGAAGGCGATCTGCCGCGAGCCCTTGAACGACGCTTCGGTCGGGTCCTCGCCGCGTTCGATGTAGCGCGCGATGTTCTCGATCATGACGATGGCGTCGTCGACCACGAAGCCGGTGGCGATGGTGAGCGCCATGATGGAGAGGTTGTTGAGGCTGTAGCCCAGCAGGTACATCACCGCGAGCGTGCCGACGAGCGACAGCGGCACCGAAAGGCTGGGGATCAGGGTCGCCCGCACGTCGCCCAGGAACAGGAAGATCACGGCCACCACCAGCACCACGGCGAAGGCCAGCTCGATCTGCACGTCGCGCACCGAGGCGCGGATGGTGATGGTGCGGTCGGTCAGCACCGTGACGTCGAGCGCGGCGGGCAGCGTGGCGCGCAGTTGCGGCAGCAGCGCCTTGATGCGATCGACGACCTCGATGACGTTGGCGCCGGGCTGGCGGCGGACATTGACGATCACCGCCGGCGTCGAGTTCATCCACGCCGCGATCCGGTTGTTCTCCTGCGCCTCCTCGATGGTCGCGACATCGGCCAGGCGGACCGGCGCGCCGCCACGGTAGGCGACCACGATGTCGCGGAAGGCCTGCGGATCGGTGACCTGGTCGTTGGCATTGATGGTGTAGGCGCGCGCCGGTCCGTCGAAGTTGCCCTTGGGCGTGTTGACGTTGGCGTTGGTGATGACGGTGCGTAGGTCGTCGATGTTGAGGCCGTAGGCGGCGAGCGCCGTGGGATTGGCGCGAATCCGCACGCCGGGCTTCTGGCCGCCCTCCAGGCTCACCAGGCCGACGCCGGGGAGCTGGGCGATCTTCTGCGCCAAGCGGTTGTCGACCAGATCGTGCACCTTGGTCAGCGGCTCGGTCTTGGAAGTGACGGCGAGCGTCAGCACCGGCGCGTCGGCGGGGTTGATCTTGGCGTAGACCGGCGGATAGGGCAGATCGGACGGCAGGAGATTGCCGGCGGCGTTGATCGCCGCCTGAACCTGCTGCTCGGCGACGTCGAGGCCGAGCTTGAGGTCGAACTGCAGCACGATCGACGAAGCGCCGGCCGAGCTGGTCGAGGTCATCTGGTTCAACCCCGGCATCTGGCCGAACTGGCGCTCCAGCGGCGCGGTGATCGAGGTCGTCATGACCTCGGGGCTGGCGCCCGGATAGAGCGTCAGCACGCGGATGGTCGGATAGTCGACCTGCGGCAGCGCCGACAGCGGCAGGAAGCGGTAGGCGATCATGCCGACCAGCATGATCGCCACCATCAGCAGCGAGGTCCCGACCGGCCGCTCGATGAAGATTCGCGACGGGTTCATGTCGCGACCGCGGTCAGCGGGTCGATGGCGCGGGTCGGTCCGAGCCTGCGGCGCCGGGCGCCACCCCGTTGGGGCCGACGGGAACC
>VGCQ01000015.1 GCA_016870055.1 Alphaproteobacteria bacterium
CCTCTCCGCCAACTTCTATCTGTCCGGCCCTGAGACATGGGTAACGGACTGTACCTAAGACATAGGTAACAACCTCGGGCCGAACGGGTTGTCCAGGGGTTGCAAGGTCTTCTGTTCCAGATCGATGAAGCCAAGATCGTAGTGCATGAAGCTGACGATCCAAATGCCGTCGTCAACTTCCTTGATGCCGAGGCGCTGGCCGGCCAGGACGGTGGAGACGTTGACGCGCTTTCGATGCATGCAGATGCGGCCGCAGGCGGTGACGAGCACATCGCGATCGTGCAGTGGGTAGGTGAGCTCGGGGAGGCCTCGGTAAGATCTCGGCGCGGCGAGATAGAGCTCAGCAGGGCACTTCATGGCCAAGGCCTCGTGGGGTCGCTCGACGTTGAACTCGGTGACGAAGGTGTCGAACCGGGCCTGCTGCTGCAGATGGTTCATGGCAGGCGGCCGGGTCGCCTCCCTCTTGAGGGTGAGATGCATGCGTTCGTGGCGGCCATTCTGCTGCGGATGGCCGGGCTGGATGCGCTCGATGGCGATGCCGAGCCTGAGCCACCACACGGAGAGCTTGGACAAATTGAACAGGGCGTTGGGGCTGGCGAAGGGAATGCCATTGTCCGAGCGGATCGCCTGGGGCAGGCCACGCTCGGCAAAAAGCTGCTCGAAGGCTTGGATTGCCACGCTTTCGCGCGTCGACTCGAGCGCCTCGCACAGCAGCAGGAAGCGCGAGGCGTGGTCAGTGACGGTCAGAGGATAGCAGTATCGCCCGTTGCCGAGCTTGAACTCGCCCTTGTAGTCGGCGCACCACAGATCATTGGGTTGGGTGCCGGCTGACAGGGATGTGCCCTTGGCCCGGTGTCGGGGCCGCGCGATGGCCTTGACCAGGCCGTGGCGGTGCAGCGTGGCGTGAACCGTGCTCTTGGCCGGAATGCGATGGTCACCGTCCAGTCGGCGCACCAGCAATTCGCGGATCTTGCGAGCACCCCAGTGGGGCTTCTCCCGCTTCAGCCGGATGATCAGGCTCTCGATCTGAGCAGGCAACTGGTTGGCATATCGGACGGGTCGTCGAGACCGATCGCTGAGCGCCTCCAGACCATGGGTCTGATAGCGCCGGTAGATCTTGTAGCCTGTCTTGCGGGATATCCCGAACTCCCGGCAGACGTCGGTCATCGCTTCGCCGTCCAGCAGACGGGACACAAACCGCAGGCGCTCGTCCATAACCGAACACTCCTTCCACGGCATCGACACCTCCCGGCCTTTGCCGGAAAGTGTTACCCATGTGTCCGGCACGTTCTGTCACCCATGTCTCGGGTCGCTCACCTGTCCAGCCTTGGGACAACGATTTGCCAGGCAAGACCTTGAGAATTCTGTTGCGGGCCCTCCTTCTCTCGGTGGTTGCCGGTTGCGCAAGCCCGGCCCAGCAGGAGGCGGCTCGGATCGAAGCGGTTACCACGGCGGCGACGCCGGCAATCGACGCATGCTGGGCAAAGGCTCAGACCAGCCCGCAACATCGAGCGCTGAGACCCAAGATGGGCGAGTACAGCGACAGTCCGACTTCGGCCATGAAGATCAACCGGGAGAAGGCAACAACCACGGAGGTTGCGCAGCTATTGGCGTTGCAACAGGACTATCTCACGCCCTGCCGCAAGATCGCCGTCGAGAGCGCCGGCAAGGTCGATCCGTCGATCGTCACGATCCTGGCCGACAGCTACGCCGGCGCCGACGCGAACTACGCGCGGGTCATTTCCCACGAGATCACCTGGGGTGAATTCGTGACCGAGAACCAGGCGCTGGTCACCCAGCGACGCGCCGCCCTGCTCGCCGCTGGCGAAGCGTTGGCACGGGCCCTCGGCAAGCCATCGCCGCAAACGACGGCGGCGCGGTGGCAGGCTGAAGCGGCGCTGTCTCACTGGCTGCGACGTCAGCAAATCCTGCTGCAAAGCCGGCCGCACGCGCGTCTCATCCAATGCCACTACGACGGACCGGTATTGAGCTGCGCCCCATTCGGCGACGATGGCAGTCCGAAGAACTGACGCGCCGAGGGCGGCTCAGCGCACGCCGTACTTCGAGAATTCGTCGGCGATGCCCGGCTGAATGCTTGTCGCCCTGGCCATGTCGGCCCGCCCGGCGGTCTTATCGCCGCTGTTGGACTTCGCCACGCCCAGGCCATAGAGCGCGCGCGCGCTGCGGTTCGACCTTGAGCGAGGCGGTATAGGCCTCGATCGCTTTCGCCCACTGGCCCTGCTTCAAGTAGATCAGTCCCAAATTGTCGTGCGCATAGGGGTCGTTGGGACGCAACTTCAAGGCCTCGTTGCAGTCGGCGGTGGCGCCGGGATAGTCGCGGCCGACGATGGCCCGCGTCATGCAGCGGTTGGAATAGGCGGCGACCGACTGCGGGTCGAGCTTCAGCACCTCGTCGTAGTCGGTAATCGCCTTGTCGTACTGGCCCATGCTGAAATGCGCAACGCCGCGATTGAGATAGGCAATGGGCTCGCGTGGCCTAAGCTTGATCGCTTCGTTCAGGTCGGCGATCGCCTTGGTATAGTCGCCCATGTTGTTGAGTAGCGCGGCGCGGCTGGCGTAGATGCGCGGGTTCTTCGGGTCGAGCTTCAGCGCCTGGTCGTAGTCGCCGATCGCGCGCTTGCCGTCGCCCTGCATCGCCAGGATCTGCGCGCGATAGAAATGCGCCGGGGCACTGGTCGGCGCCAACCGGATCGCCTCGTCGATATCGGCCATGGCGCGGGGAAAATCGCGCTTCAACGCGTAGGCGAATCCGCGATGGATGTAGGCGTTGACGTTGTCCGGGCTGAGCTTCAACGCCGTGTCGAAGTCGCTGAGGGCCTTGTCGATCTGGTCGACGTAGGTAAGCGCCATGCCACGGTTGATGAAGGTGATCGGATCCTTGGGATCGAGCCTGATCGCCTCGCTGTAGTCCGCGATGGCATGCCTGAAGTCATCGACGGCATGGTATGCCGTACCGCGCTCGAAGTAGGCGAACGCCAGCCCCGGCGCCAGCTTGATCGCCTCATCGAGGTCGGCCACAGCCTGCTGGGTTTCGCCCTTCTTGAGGTTGGCCGCGCCGCGCCCGAGCAAGGGCCGCGGGTCCTGCGGGTTGATCCGCATGGCGGTGTCGAAGTCGCTGAGCGCCGCTTCGTAATCCTGCTTGTCGATCAACGCCATGCCGCGCTGATAGTAGGCATGTGCCACCTGGTCGGCGGTCTTGGCGAGTTCTGGATCCTTGCCGCGCTCGCCCTTGTTGACCAACCGAAGAATGTCGGCGGTCCGCAGGCCCTGACTGATCGCATTCGAGAAATCACCCAGTGCCTTGTCGGTTTCGCCGCGCTGGCGGTAGGTGATGCCTCGATTGATGAGGGCGTTCACTTCCTTCGGGTTGAGTTGCAGCGCCTTGCTGAAGTCGTCTATGGCGGCTTCGTACTGGCCTTTCTTGGTGTAGTAGACGATGCCGCGATTGACGTAGGGCGTTGGATCTCGCGGGGTCAGCTTGATGGCATCGCTGTAGTCGTCGAGGGCCTTATCGGATTCGCCGACCCGGTGATAGGCGATGCCACGCTGCAGATGCACGAACGCCTGACCCGGCGACAATCTTATGCCTTCATTGAAGTCGGCGATCGCCCGCTCCATGTCGTCCTTCTGCATGTAGGCGGCACCTCGACCGACATAGGCCGAGGCGTCGCCCGGGTTGAGGCGGATGGCCTCAGTGAAATCGGCGATCGACTTGTCATAGGCCGTCTTATCGTAGTAGGCGAGCCCGCGCTGGAAATAGGTGAAGGCGCCGAGCTGTGCGAGCCGGTTGCGTTCGGCCATTTGCTGTTGCGGCCCCGACAATTGGCTGGTGATCGCATCGGGAAGTCGGGTCTCGCGGATCGGTTCGAGGTTCGGAGGCAGGCACTTGATGCCGTCGGTGAAATCGGCGATCGCTTTGTCGATCTCGCCTTTGCGTTTCTGGACGATGCCGCGATTTGCCCATGCGGCGATCTCGCAAGGCTTCAGCTTCAGAGCCGCCGTCAAATCGGCGATCGCGCCTTCGTTGTTGTCCTTGCGCAAGTAGAGGAGGACGCCGCGGTTGATCAGCGGGAAGGTCTCGCGCGGAGCCAGCCGGATGGCGTCGCTGAAGTCGAGGATGGCACGGTCGGCCTCGCCGATCGTCTGATAGACCACGCCGCGCTGCGTGTAGTAGTAGGGATTCAACGGCGCGCCGATGATCAGCTCGTTGAAGATGCGCAACGCCGCCTTGTAGTCGTCCTTCGAACGCGCGTCGCTGCCCGGCCCGCTCTCCGACAGGCCGCGCGTAAGCTAGGCGAGGGCCTGGTCGCCCGGGGCGAGCTTGCCGTCCTTGATCGCTTCAGTGCAGGCTTCGACCTTCTGTTCGGCTGTCGCGCCAGTCAGCCCCTTGCAGACGTCGAACGCCGTGGGCGCCGCTGGTTGGCCGGGCTTGGCCTGCGGTTGCGTCGGTGCGGGTTGCGGTTTCGGCTGGCTGTGGGCCGGCAAGGAAACGCCCATGCCGCAAGCCGTCCACGCGACGAGCCCGGCAACCAACAACGCAACCTTGTGCGTTCGTCCTCGCATTGTCCTTCCTCACCCGCCTTGCGGACCAATTCCCACCATCGTCCCGCAATTCGGCCTCAAAGTGACAACATTTTGCGGGTTTTCAAGCACTCACGAGAATCTCGATTCAATGTAGTGGAAAAGCGTCGACGCGGTTGCCGTCGTTTGGCAGGGTCGCCGGCCGTAATTGGGAGGAAGCAAGCCAATGACTGCAACTGCAAAAACTCGGATGGGGCGGCGTATTCTGCTCGGCGGACTGGGCGGAACGTTGGCGGCGCCGGCTATTTTGTCGGCTCAGACGACCTATCCCAACAAGACCGTTCGCTACATCAACCCGTTCCCCGCCGGCGGCGCGACCGACACGCTCTCGCGCCTGTTCTGCGCCAAGATGGCGGAGCTGACCGGCCAGCAGTGGATCGTCGAGAACAGGGCCGGCTCGGGCGGCAATGTCGGCGTCGAGGTCCTCTCTCAGTCGGCACCCGATGGCTACACGCTGGGCCTGGGCGGCATCGCCAGCCATGCCATCGCCCCTACCCTCTATGCCAAGCTGCCGTTCAACGCGCGTACCGACTTCACCTTCCTCACGACGCTGTGGCAGCTGCCCAACATGCTGGTGATCAATCTCGACGTACCGGCCAAGACAGTGGCCGAGTTGATCGAGCTCTTGCGCAAGAACCCCGGCAAGTACTCCTACGCCTCGGCCGGCAACGGCACGACGCTGCATCTGTCGGGTGAGCTGTTCAAGGTGATGGCCAAGGTCGACATGCTGCACGTACCCTACCGCGGCGCGGCGCCGGCGATGCAGGATTTGCTGGCGGGCCAGGTGCACATGATTTTCGACAATATCCCTGGCGCGCTGGCGCAGAGGCGGCCGGGCAAGGTGCGGGCGCTCGGAGTCACCTCGGCGCAGCGCACACCGGTCATGCCCGATGTGCCGGCCATCGCCGAGACGTTGCCGGGCTTCGATATCAATTCGTGGACCACGCTCACCGGCCCGGCGAAATTGCCCCCGGACGTCGTCGCGCGGCTGTCCGAGCTGTCCAAGAAGGCGCTGGAGAGCGACGATCTCAAGGCCAAGTTCCTCGAACTCGCGGCTACCGCGATCTGGCGCACGCCGGCCGACACGCTGGCCTACCGCGATGCCGAAGAGGCACGACTGGCGCCGATCATCAAAGCATCGGGCGCGCGCGTCGACTGAGGCACGACCACCACTCTTGCCAACACATCAACTCGGAGGGTTGGCCGACTTGGCCCGCCCTCTCAGGACTATGAAGCCGACGGCCAGCCATACGATCTGCGGTGGCAGATACAGTAACAAGGCACTTGCGAATTGTGGCGGTCCGCCGTCGGCGTAGCCGAACGCCGCCGCGACGGTCGCTACGGCGAGCGACAGAGCGTTGGCGCCAAGCAATCAACGGATAGGTGCTTTGACTACCCATCGAAGCAACCAGCTCAACAAGAGCTCAAGACACCGGTAGCGATCAAGGCACCGATCAATGCACCGACATTGGTCATGATCCACCCTGCCTGTTGGGCAGCCTGAGTTTTCTGCATTTCCGCCAGACAGTCAAAACGAATAGGCTGACCGACATGACCGCGCTGACAACCGCTCAAGCCGTCGTGTCGATGCTCGAGGTGAACAGCATCGATACGATCTTCTGCCTACCCGGCGTCCAAAACGACTCGTTCTTCGATGCCCTTTACGACCGCACCAACGCGATCCGGCCGATCCATGCGCGGCATGAGCAGGCCTGCGCATACATGGCGCTGGGTTACGCCATGGCGACCGGCAGGCCATCGACCTACGTCGTGGTGCCGGGCCCCGGCTTTCTCAACACAACGGCGGCGCTCTCGACCGCCTACGCCGTGAATGCGCCGGTACTGGCGCTCACCGGCCAGATCCAGCAGTCCATGATCGGCCGCAACATCGGCCTGTTGCACGAGCTGCCCGACCAGCTCGCCATCATGCGCGGGCTCACCAAGTGGGCCGATCGCATCCCCTCCCCGGCCGCTGCGCCCGGCCTGGTCAACGAGGCCTTCCGCCGCCTGCTGTCCGGCCGCCGCCGCCCGGTCGCCCTGGAATGCGCCATGGACACCTGGGGCCGCAAGGCACCGGTCGAGCTGATTGCCACGCCGGCCAATCCCGACCGCTGCCCTGTCGACGAGGACGCCGTCGAGCGTGCGGCGAAGCTCCTGGGTGGCGCCGAGCGGCCGTTGATCGTGGTTGGCGGCGGCGCCCAAGGCGCCGGCGAGCATATCGCGCACATCGCCGAGATGCTGGACGCGCCCGTCATGACCGGCCGCATGGGCCAGGGCGTGATCGACGGTCGGCACAAGCTCTCCGTCACCATGCCGGCCGGCTACCTGTTCTGGGGGGAAGCCGACGTGGTGCTGGCGGTGGGCACGCGCCTGCAGCCGCAGCAGCAGAATTGGGGGCTCGACGCCTCACTCAAAATCATCCGGGTCGACATCGACAACGAGGAGCTGGATCGGCAGCGCCGGCCAGAGATCGGCATCGTCGGCGACGCCACGGCGACCATGCAGGCACTGGCCGCCCGCCTCGGCAGGCACATGGCCAAGCGCAACGGCCGCGCCGACCATGTCGCGGAAACCAAAGCCAAGGCGAACAAGGCGGTGCGCGACAAGCTCGCGCCGCAGATCGCCTATCTCGAGGCGATCCGCAAGGCGTTGCCGGAGGACGGCATTCTGGTCGATGAACTGACCCAGATGGGTTATGCCGCCCGGCTCGCTTATCCGACCTACAGGCCGCGCACCTTCCTCTCACCTGGCTATCAAGGCACGCTGGGTTGGGGCTATGCCACGTCGCTCGGTGTCAAGGTCGCCAAGCCCGACGCGCCGGTCGTGTCGATCAGCGGCGATGGTGGCTTCTTGTTCACCGCCATGGAGATGGCGACGGCAGCGCAGCACGGCATCGGCGTGGTCGCGGTCGTGTTCAGCGATGGCGCTTACGGCAACGTCAAGCGCATCCAGCAGCAGGCTTTCAAGAACCGCACCATCGCCAGCGACCTGCGCAATCCCGACTTCGTGAAACTGGGGGAGAGCTTCGGCATCGCGGCCGAGCGCGTGAGGTCGGCGGAGGAACTCGGTGCTGCGATCTCGCGCGGCATCGCCCGCGGCGCGCCGACGCTGATCGATTGCCCGGTCGGCGAGCTGCCGGATCCCTGGTCGATCGTCCAGGTTCCGCCGATCAGGCCGCGTAGGTCTTGAGCACGTTCGGGTCGGGGTCGCGTCCCAGGCCCGGTTCGCTCGGCACGACAAAGCCGCCCTCGATCGGGTCGATCAAGTCGCCGTAGAGGCATGCTTCCAGATCCATGTGATAGCGCTCGATCATGCCGCCCGGCCCGCCACGCGCCGCCAGCAAATGCAGAGTCGCGAGGAAGCCCGGTCCAAAGTACGGCGAGTGCGGCATCAGCGTCACTCCCGCCGCATCGGCCAACGACGCGACCTTCAGGAACTCGCTGACGCCGCCCACTTTGGTGACGCTGGGCTGTGCATAGTCGACGGCGCCGGCGGCGAACATGTCGCGGAACTGGAAAGACGTGCAGTTGTTCTCGCCGGCCGCCATCGCGACGCCCGTCCCCTCGCGCAGGCGGGCGATCGCCGCGAAATCCTCGGGCGGGAAGATCGGCTCCTCCAGCCAGTGCAGGTCGTACTCGCGCAGCTTCAGCGTCATGTGGCGCGCCTGCTCGGGTGTCCACGGGCAGTTGGTATCGACCATGATCGCGACGTCGTTGCCGGCGGCGAGTCTCGCAGCCTTGACCTCGGCGACCTCGGTCTCGTGCAGCTTGACGTGGCGATAGCCTTGATCGATCGCCTGTCTGGTGCGCGCCGCCACTTTCTCGGGGTCGCGATACTTCAACAGGCTGGCATAGGCCGGCAATCTATCGCGGCCCGAACCGCCCAGCAGGCGGTGCAGCGGCAGGCCGGCCGCCTTGCCGGCAATGTCCCACAAGGCGATGTCGAGGCCCGACAGGGCGAAGATCGTGATTCCGTAGCGGCCGAACAGATGCAGCTTCTGCTGCAGATCGTACGAGAGCTTGGCGATGTCACGTGCGTCCTCGCCGATGGCGATCGGCGCGATCATGTGATGCAAGGCGGCGCGCACGGCCTCGGTGCAGCCGTAGCAGAACGCTTCACCCCACCCGACCAGACCACCATCGGTCTCGACACGCACCAGCAGGATGTTGTTTGTCGTCCAGTTGCGGCCACCGTAACCCGTGGGACTGCCGCCAAAGGTGAACGGTACTTTTATCGAGTGGCTATCGATGCGCGCGATCTTCACTCCACCCCTCCCCAGGTTCGGATATCGGCCAGCAGCTTCGTGGCATGCGCCTGATCGGCCAACCGTTTGGAGCTGAAGCGTTGATCGCCGGCCGGCACGGTCGCCAGCCGGTGGCCGGCAAGGCTGCTCGGCAGCGGCGGTGGTTCCTGCACGTCCTCGGGCATCTCGACTTCGGCTTGGGCAAAATAGATCCGGCCGTCGGCGGTCTTGAAGAAGTCGATGTCCCAATGGAAGGCGCCGTCGGTCCACGAATAGCGCGCCTTTTGCAGTGTCTCGCGGCGCTGCGACCACAGCCGCTCGAAGTCGGCCGCGCTGATTTCGGTCTCGATCTCGACAACCTGGCCGTCGATCGGTCGTTTGTACGTGAAGACGTGCCGGGTCGCTCCGGCTTCCTCGACGGATCTGATGCGCATGCCCGAGACGTCGAGATAGGCCTGACGCAGGAAGCTCCGCGCGACGGCGCGGTCGCGCGCCAGTCGGGCCTCCAGGTCGGCATCGGGGTTCAGGACAAACTTGCGCTCGTTCTCGATCGGCATGGTAGGTTCACAATCATGGCCGCCCAGACCCTCGATGACCTGCCGACCCCCGCCCTCATTCTCGACCGGGCGATCCTGCGCCGCAACCTCAAGCGCATGAGCGAGCGGCTGCGCAACGCCGGCGTCGTACTGCGGCCGCATCTCAAGACTGCCAAGTCGGTCGAGATCGGCCGCATGGCGGTCGAGGGTCACGACGGGCGCATCACCGTGTCGACTTTGGCCGAGGCGCGCTACTTCGCCGACGGCGGCTTCAAGGACATCCTCTATGGTGTAGGTGTCGTGCCAGCCAAGCTGCCGGCGGTTGCCGAGCTGCGCCGCCGTGGCGTCAACCTGCGCGTGGTCACCGACAATCTCGCCGTAGCCAAAGCCATCGCCGAGGCGGCGACGAACGGCGATACCTTCTCGGTCCTGATCGAGGTCGACAGCGGCGCCGGTCGCGCCGGCCTGCCCTATCCCGCATTGCCGGGGCTGCTCGACATTGCCCGCGTCCTGCATCAGGCGCCCGGCGTCGAGCTGGCGGGCGTCATGACCCATGCCGGCCACTCCTACCACGAGAATTCACCCGACGGCGTTGCGGCGGTGGCCGAGCAGGAGCGGCTGGCGGTCGTCGGCGCGGCCGGGAAGCTCAGAGCCGCCGGCATCCCCTGCCCGATCGTGTCCGGCGGCTCGACGCCGACCGCCGTGCATTCGCGCGACTTTACCGGCATCACCGAGATGCGGCCGGGAGTCTATGTCTTCAACGACCTCGACCAGGAATTCATCGGTTCGTGCGGAGCCGGCGATCTTGCACTGTCGGTGCTGGCCTCGGTGATCGGCCACTACCCCCATCGCAACCAGCTGCTGGTCGATGCCGGTGCTCTGGCGCTCAGCAAGGACATCAGTGCCCAGGAGTTCAAGCCGCAAGTCGGCTATGGCACCATCGTCGACGCGCCCGTCAAGGACATGGCGGTCGTGGCCTGCTCCCAGGAGCACGGCTTCGTCGGTGCCGACGAGCCGATCCCCTATGGCAACCTGCCGGTCGGTGCGCGCGTGCGCATCCTTCCCAATCACGCCTGCATCACCGCCGCTGCGTACGACCGCTACTACGTGGTCGACAGCACACTGGACGGCGGCAAGTCGGTGGTCGACGTCTACGATCGAATCAATGGCTGGTAGCGGGCCACTATAGCGAACTCACGGTGTGGCCGCCGTCCACCGTGAGCACGCTGCCGGTCATGAAGCTGCCGGCCTCCGAAGCGAGCAGCAGCAATGCTCCGTCGAGGTGCTCGGGCCTGCCGATGCGGCGCTGCGGGATGCGGTCGATCAGGCGCTGGCCGGCCGGCGTCTTCCAGAAGTCGCTGTTCATCTCGGTCTCGATGTAGCCGGGACAGATCGCATTGACGCGAATGTCGTGGCGCGCCCATTCCATGGCGAGCGCGCGCGTGAGGTGGATCAGTCCGGCCTTGGAGGCGTTGTAGGGCGCGACCTGCCCGATCGTGCGCAAGCCCAAGATCGAGGCGATGTTCACGATCACTCCCGCCCGCTTGGCGGTGCGCCACCGCTTGCCTGCGGTCTGCGCCATCAGCCAGGCGCCACGCAAATTGGTGTCGACGACGGAATCCCAATCCTCGATCGGCATTTCGAGTGCCGGCTTGACGATCGAAATTCCGGCATTGTTGATCACGATGTCGATCGGACCAAGCGCTACCTCCGCGGCGCCGAATGCCGTCGCGATGGACTCGGCCGACGTGACGTCGAGCGCGACGCGCGCCGCCTTGGCGCCGGCCGCTTCGAGCTCGGCCTGCAATGAAGCCAGGCGATCGATGCGGCGCGCGCCGATCACCACGGCGGCCCCGGCCTGGGCGAGCGTGCGGGCGAAGTGCACGCCGAGCCCGGCCGATGCGCCGGTGATCAGCGCCACCTTGCCGCCGAGGTCGAATCGCTTGGACATTGCCGCCGCTCCTCTGTTTGATGCT
Organism: Alphaproteobacteria bacterium; assembly: GCA_016870055.1. Lineage (GTDB taxonomy): Bacteria > Pseudomonadota > Alphaproteobacteria > Reyranellales > Reyranellaceae > Reyranella. The sequence goes on from VGCQ01000015.1 coordinate 11,358, forward strand.
CCGCGTTATAGGCGAGCGGCACTTTCGGAGGAACGGTCCTGAGTTCGTCGAAGACACCTTGGGGCCTGGTCGGCCTGTTGCTCGCCGCCGGCATGGTCGCGGCCTTCCATGTCGGCAAGGCGCCGCCATCATTGCCTGCGATCCGCGACGATCTCGGCACAGGCCTCGCCGAAGCGGGCTGGCTCCTGTCGTTGGTGAACCTCACCGCGGCGCTGGGCGGCATGGCAATCGCCTTGACGGTCGACCGGTTCGGCCACCGTCGGCTGGTCGTGCTGGGCACCGCGCTGTGCTTTGTCGCGAGCCTCGGCGGCGCCTTCTCGAACGACATCGAAAAGCTTTTGTCCTGGCGCTTCCTCGAAGGCGTTGGCTTCATCACCGTGACGGTGGCGGCGCCGACGCTGGTGCTGCGCATCACGGCCACCGCCGATCGTCAGCGCGCCATGACGATCTGGTCCTGCTACATGCCGGCCGGCGCCGGCGCGATGATGCTGGCGGCGGCCTTCATCCTGCCGGCCGCCTCTTGGCGAACCGTCTGGCTGGTCGCAGCCGCCGCCTCGGCGGCCGTGCTGCTGGCGCTCTTGCTGCGGGCCGTGCCGCGACATGAGCTCGATCCCCGGCCTGTCGCGCGTCGGCCGATCCTGCACGAGATGGCTGAGGTCGCAACTTCGAGCGGGCCGCTCGCCATCGCCGTCTGCTTCGGCGCCTATGCCTGCTGCTGGCTTGCCGTCGTGGGCTTCCTGCCGACGCTGCAGATCGAGAGGTTGGGCTTTTCGACAACGACGGCGGCGATCGTGACGGCGTTGGTGACGGTCGTGAACGTCGCCGGCAATCTTGCCGCCGGCTGGCTGCTGCAGGCCGGCCTGCCGCGTGTCGCGGTGATCGCCGGTGCCGCCCTGTCGATGGCATTTTGCGCCGCCGGCATCTTCATCGACGGCGTGCCCGATCTCGCGCGCCTGGCGCTCGCCGCGCTCTATTCGGCGGTGATCGGCCTGGTGCCCGCCACGCTGTTCGCTGCCCTCCCCGTGCATTCGCCTCGCCCCGAGCTGGTCGGCGCCTCGACCGGCTTGCTGATGCAGGGCTCGAATGTCGGCGGCCTCGTCGGTCCGCCGATCACCGGCGTCCTGGTCGCCGCCGGCGGCTGGCCAGCTGCGGCTTAGCTCACCTCCACGGCGCTGGGGATCGTCGCCCTGGCGGCTCTCTTTCTGCATTGGCGCGAAAGGCGTAAGCTTGCGTCATGATCTATGTCGATATCGTCTCCGACACCATCTGCCCGTGGTGCTATATCGGCAAGCGGCGATTCGAGCGGGCGCTGACGCAAAGCGGCCGCACCGACATCGCCGTTGCGTGGCGGCCCTTCCAGCTCAATCCCGACATGCCGGCCGAAGGCATGACACGTGACGACTACATGCGCGCCAAGTTCGGCGGCGGCGATCGACCGCGCCAGATCTACCAGGCGATCGCCGAAAGCGGCCGCGAGGCCGGCATCGAGTTCCAGTTCTCGCGTATCAAGCGCACGCCCAACACGGTGCTGTCGCATCGGCTGATCCATTGGGCGGCAAAGAACGAAGTGCAGGACGAGGCGGTGGCCGAGCTGTTCAAGCTCTACTTCGAAGAGGGCCGCGACATCGGTGAGATCGAGACCATCGTCGAATGCGCGACGCGTATCGGTATCGACGCGGCGCGGGCTCGCCTCTTCCTGCAGAGCGACGAGGCCCGCCAGGAAGTGATTGCCTCCGACGTCTATGCCCGCCGACTCGGCATCAACGGCGTGCCCTGCTTCATCGTCAATCGCAAATACGCGGTATCAGGTGCGCAACCGCCCTCCGCCTTCATCGAGGTCTTCAACCTCGCCGAACGCGACGCCACGACCAGTGCCGCCCAGTCCACCGTCTAGGCCGTTCGGTTGCGACTGTAGATCGACTTGACCCATGCCGTGCCTGGGTGGGCCTGGATCGACGCGACCCAGCTTGCGAAAACGGCCGGCATGGGCTCGGGCTTGGTCATGGTCGAGTTCGGCGGATTGACCACCATGGCGAGGGCCGATGCGGCGGCCAGGTCGGCGGCGGTGAAGCTGTTGCCGGCGAGGTAGCCGGTCGCCCGCGACCGCTCGGCGACGAACGTCAACGCCTCCTGCAGCGCCCGCTCGCCGTCCTCGATCGCGGAGGGGCCAGTAATGCCGTTGCCGCGCCGCACCATGCCCTGGGCGAGCGGCAGCAACGCGCGGTAGATCAGCCGATTGGCCGCATTCTGACCCTCGGCGAAAATCCGGCAGAAGTAGCCATGATCCTCGAGCAGCAGCGCCAGCACCTTGCGCCGGATGCGCGGCGCGAATTCGTCGTCGAATCGCGTCTCGATCGCCGTCGAAGCCGGCGCGGCCGCCTGCAGGGTGGGCTCGGGCCACAGTTGGTCGAGTTCGCGCACGATAGCCGCTGAACCAGCGATGGCGCGGCCGTCGATCACCAGGACCGGAGTCGCCGTCTGGCCGGTGAGCCGCCGCACGCGGGCCATGTGCGGGCCCGGCATCAGGTCGACCCGCCGGTGCGGCACGCGCTTCAGGTCGAGAGCCCAGCGTGCCTTCTCATTGTAGGGCGAGTAACGGAACTGCAGCAGCTCGACATCCATGTCAGCCTCCCAAGCATTGTATGTTATATAACATATGATATGATGAATAACATAAATTGGAGAATGCCATGCCGGTGACCCCCGCCCGGAAGGCCCGCACCCGCCAGGAAATCCTCGATCACGCCGCTCGACTGTTCCGGTTGCGCGGCTACGAGGCGACGACGATCGACGATGTCATGCTGGCTGCCGGCCTGACGCGCGGCGCCTTCTACGCCCACTTCGCCTCCAAGGACGCGCTATTCGCCGAGGTCGTGCGGACCAGCCACGGCCTGCTGCGGCTGCTGCGCAACCGTACCGCCGGCGACGCGGAGGGCCTGCGCCAAGAGGCTGCCCGCGTGCTCGACGACTACCTGCACAAGGATCACCTCGGCGAGGTCGCGGTCGGCTGCACGCTTGCCGCCCTGCCGAGCGATGTCGGCCGCGCGCCGCTCGCCGCCCGGCTCGCCTACGCCACTGCCCTGCACGGGTTGATCGGCGAGCTGGGCCGCGGTACGGCCGGCTCGCGCCGGCTGGACGAGAAGGCAACGGCCGCGGCCGTGCTGTGTGTCGGCGCGATCGGGCTTGCCCGCGCCTGCGGCGAACGGCGGCTCGGCGACTGGCTGCTGCGCTGCGCGCGCCGAGCCGCGGCCGGCCTGCTCGAACCCGCTAGGCGGCGAGCTTCGCCAGCGAAGAAACGATCGAGGTCACGCCGGAAAGCCTCTGGCGGTCGTCGTTCCAGGCGCGTTGGACGATCACGCGGTGGTCGGGCCGCAAGCGGACCAAAGGCGCGTTCTTCTGCAGCCAGGCGATGAGTTTCTCAGGCCGCGCGAACTTGTTGTCGTGCAGTGACAGCACGACGGCCTTCTCGCCGGCGTCGATGCGGTCGACCCCGGCGGCGCGGCACAGTAGCTTCAAAGCCACCGTGTTGAGCAGAAACTCGGCCTCGGCCGGCATCTTGCCGAAGCGGTCGACCAGCTCGGTGGCGAAGGCGTCGATCTCGGCTTGGCTCGCCAACGCACCGATGCGGCGGTAGAGGCCCATGCGCACCGAGAGATCGGCGATGTACTCCTCGGGCAGCAGCACCGGAATGCCGAGATTGAGCTGCGGTGACCATTCGGCCCGCTCGGCCTCGCGCGCCCGGCCGCGCGCCACCGCCACCGCCTCCTCGAGCAGCTGCTGATAAAGCTCGATCCCGACCTCGCGGATATGGCCGGACTGTTCCTCGCCCAAAAGGTTGCCGGCGCCGCGGATGTCGAGGTCGTGGCTGGCGAGCTGGAAGCCGGCGCCCAGCGTGTCGAGGGTCTGCATGACCTCGAGGCGCTTGGCTGCCGCCTCGTTCAGCGCCCGACCTGGCGGCACCGTGAGATAGGCGTAGGCTCGCATCTTGCCGCGGCCGATGCGGCCCCTGAGCTGGTAGAGCTGAGCCAGTCCGAACATGTCGGCACGGTGGATCACCATAGTGTTGGCGTTCCTGATATCGAGCCCGCTTTCGACGATGTTGGTCGACAGCAGCACGTCGAACTTGCCGTCGACGAAGTCCTGCATGGTGTTCTCGATCGCCGTCGGCGCGAGCTTGCCGTGCGCCAAGGCCATGCGGATCTCGGGCACCAACTCGCGCAGGCTGGCGGCAACCTCGGCGAGGTCCTCGATGCGCGGGCAGACATAGAAGCTCTGGCCGCCGCGATACTGTTCGCGCAGTAGCGCCTCGCGGATCGTGACCGCGTCGAATGGCGTGACGAAGGTGCGCACGGCCAGGCGGTCGATCGGCGGCGTGGCGATCAGGCTCATGTCGCGCACGCCGGTCAACGCGAGCTGGAGCGTGCGAGGGATCGGCGTCGCCGTGAGCGTCAGCACGTGGACGTCGGCACGCAACTCCTTCAGCCGTTCTTTGTGGCCGACACCGAAATGCTGCTCCTCGTCGACGATCAAGAGGCCGAGATCCTTGAACTCGACACTCTTGGCGAGCAGCGCGTGCGTGCCGATCACGATGTCGACGGCTCCTTCCTTGGCTGCTTCCTTGGTCGTCTTGGCCTCCTTGGCGGCGACCAGCCGAGAAAGGCGGCCGATGCGCAGCGGCAGGCCTTCGAACCGTTCGCCGAAGGTGCGATGGTGCTGGCGGGCGAGCAAGGTCGTGGGCGCGATCACCGCGACCTGCTTGCCCGACATGGCGGCGACGAAGGCCGCGCGCAACGCCACCTCAGTCTTGCCGAAACCGACATCGCCGCACACCAGCCGGTCCATCGGTTTGCCCGACGACAGGTCCTCCAGCACGTCGGCGATCGCCTGCAGCTGGTCGTCGGTTTCGGCATAGGGGAAGCGGGCGCAGAATTCCTCGTAGGCACCCTCCGGCGGGCTCATGGTCTCACCGCGGCGCACCGCGCGCTCGGCCGCGATCTTGATCAGGCGATCGGCCATGTCGGCGATGCGCTGCTTCAGCCGCGCCTTGCGCGATTGCCAGGCGACACCGCCCAGACGGTCGAGCGCCGCCCCTTCCTCGGCAGCCCCGTAGCGGCTCAGCACGTCGATGTTCTCGACCGGCACGAAGAGCTTGTCGCCGCCGTCATAGGTCAGCCGGAGACAGTCGTGGCGCGCGTTCTGGATCTCGAGCGTAACCAGGCCTTCATAGCGGCCGACGCCATGCTCGCGATGAACCACGAGGTCGCCCTCGCTCAAGGCCGCTGCTTCGGCAATGAAGCGCTCGGACGGCCGCCGTTTCTTGGTCGGTCGTGATAGCCGGTCGCCCAAGATGTCTTCTTCGCCGATGACTTCGAGATCGCCCAGCAGGAAGCCGTGCTCGACCGGCCACACCGCGATGCCGAGTGCGCCGGCGGGCAGGCTCTGCGAGGCGGCGAAATCGGGCACCGCGACCGGCGTCGTGACCCCATGTTCTTGCAACAAATGCTGCAGACGGCTCGCCGAGCCTTCGGTGTGGCCGGCGATCAGCACGCGCCGGCCGGCGGCGTACGCGACCTTGGCGTGCTCGGCCACGACGTCGAACAGATTGACACCCTGCGCCGTGCGCGCCCGCGCGAAGCCTTCGTGGCGGCGGCCACCGAGGTCGATCGCGGCTGCCGCATCCGGTGCTGCGTCGAAGCTGGTGAAGAGCGCCACCGCATGGCCATCGAGCAGGCGATCCCACTCCGACGGCTTCAAGTAGAGCCGCTCCGGCGGCACGGGCTTGTAGTCGGCGGAGCCGCTCATGCCGCCCCTGGCCCCCGTCTTGATGCGGGCGTCGTAGTAGTCGGTGATCAGCTCGTGACGGGCGTCGAAGGCTTCGGCGATCTGATGATCGGCCGTGACGATCGCTTCCGCGCAGTAGTCGAGTAGAGTCTCCAGCCGCTCGTGGAACAGCGGCAGCCAATGTTCCATGCCGACATGGCGATGGCCGGCCGATACCGCCTCGTAGAGCGCATCATCGGTCGAATTGCCGAACAGCTCGCGATAGCCGCCGCGGAAGCGCGCGATGCTGTCCTTGTTCAGCAGCACCTCGCTCACCGGCAGCAGCGCCACCTCGTCACGCGTCCCGGTCGAGCGCTGGCTCATCGGATCGAAGGCTCGAATCTCTTCCAGCATGTCACCGAACAGATCGAGCCGCAGCGGCTCGGGCGTGCCCGGCGGAAAGAGATCGACCAGGCCGCCGCGCACCGCGAACTCGCCCGGCTCCATCACGGTTTCCGAGCGGCCGTAACCGTTCTCGCCGAGGAACGCCGTGAGCCAGGCGACATCGACCGCCTCGCCCTTGCGCAACACCACGGCCGCCTCGGTATAGAGGCTGCACGGCGGCACGCGCTGCAGCGCTGCGCCGACCGAGGCGAGCACGATCCGCGCCGGTGCTCCCGGCTTCTTGGGCGTGGCAAGCCGCACCAGCGTCTCGAGCCGCTCGGCCACGATGTCCGGATGCGGCGACAAGCGGTCGTAGGGCAGGCAGTCCCAGGCCGGGAACACCAGGATCTCGCGTTGCGGAGCGAAGAAGCGCAGCCCGTCCTGCAGCCGCTCCAGGCGCTGGCCGTCGCGCGCCACGTGCAAGATGTCCTGCCCTCCGGTAGTGAGCGCCAGCTCGGCCAGCACCAGCGCGTCGGCGCCCTCGGGCAGGCCGGCTATCGTCCAGCGACCGGCCCGGCGCGCGATTGCAGCCAGGGTTTCCGACAGCGCCGCCACTAGAACCTCACGCGAAACGCCTTGAGCTTGCGCAACACCGGCGTATCGTCCTCGGCCGGCGGCGCGGCTTGGCCGCTCACCCAATCGAAAATATCGTTGTCGCCACGCGCCAGCAGACGCTCATACTGGTCGAGTTCGTCGGCACCGAACTCCGCGATATGGGCACGCGCGAACTGCCCGAGCAAAATGTCGTTCTCCTTGTTGCCGCGGTAGATGCTGCGATAGAGCAAACGCTTACGCCGCGTCTCGAGATCGGTCTCGCGCGTCATGTTTTCCCCAGATGGCGGCGTAGCATATAGGGGCCGGCGATGGTGAAGTCACGTGGCCCAACCGCTCATCTACCATGCGCCCGCAGAGCCTGACGCCCCTCTTCGCCCAGACGACGTCGCTGCCCGGCATCGGGCCGCGGCTGGGCAAGCTCGTCGACAAGCTGGCCGGCCCGCTGGTCGTCGACCTGCTGTGGCACCTGCCGTTTGGCGTGGTCGACCGTCGCAATGCGCCGGAGGTGGCGGGCGCCAAGGCGGGCGAGATCGCCACACTCACCGTCACCGTCGACCAGCACCTCGTGCCGCGCAATTCGCGCCAGCCTTATCGCGTGTGGTGCAGCGACGAAACCGGCCAGCTCTGTCTCACCTACTTCAACGGCCGCGAGGACTACCTGAAGAAGCTCCTGCCCGCGGGCGAGGTGCGTGTGGTGAGCGGCAAGGTCGAGATCTATCAAGGCGAGGCGCAGATGACGCACCCGGACCATGTCGTGCCGCTCGACCAGCGCGATCAGATTCTGCGCGTCGAGCCGGTTTACGGCCTGACCGCGGGGTTGACGCAACGCCCGGTGCAACGGGCGATCGCCGCGGCCATCGAGCGAGCACCACAATTGTCGGAATGGCAGGACGCCGCGTTCCGCAAGCGCAACAAATGGGACGACTGGCACGCCGCCCTCGCCCGCGCCCATGCGCCAGCCGACGATGCCGATCTCTCGCCATCGCACCCGGCGCGGGCGCGGCTTGCCTTCGACGAGCTGCTCGCCAGCCAGCTCGCCATCGCCCTGGTGCGCCACCACAATCGCACGGTCGCTGGTCGTGCCACGCACGGCGACGGGCGGTTGCGCGCCAAGGTGCTGGCAAGCCTGCCGTTCGCGCTGACGGCGAGCCAGGAGACGGCGGTCGCCGAGATCGAAGCCGACATGGCCAAGCCCGAGCGCATGATCCGTCTGCTGCAGGGCGATGTCGGCAGCGGCAAGACACTGGTCGCCCTGCTGGCCATGCTGGTCGGCGTCGAGGCCGGCGCTCAGGCCGCGCTGATGGCGCCGACCGAAATCCTGGCGCGACAGCATCACGCCACCATCGCACCGCTTGCCGAAGCCGCGGGCGTGCGGCTGGCACTGTTGACCGGCCGTGATGGCCAGAGGCAGAAGAAGGAGACCCTGCAAGGCTTGGCCGACGGCTCGATCGGCTTGGTGGTCGGGACGCACGCGCTGGTGCAGGAGGAGGTCGAGTTCGCTGATTTGAGCCTCGCCGTGGTCGACGAGCAGCATCGTTTCGGCGTGCATCAACGCATGGCGCTTTCCTCCAAGGGCCACGCCGTTGATCTTCTGGTGATGACCGCAACGCCCATACCTCGCACCCTGATGCTGGCGGCCTACGGCGATCTCGACGTCTCCAAGCTCATCGAGAAGCCGGCTGGCCGGCTGCCGGTCGACACCCGCACCATCCCGCTCGAGCGCATCGGCGAGGTGGCGGACGCGGTCGGCCGGCAGATCGCGTCGGGCGGACGCGTCTACTGGGTGTGCCCGTTGATCGAGGAGTCCGAGGAGGTCGATCTCGCCAACGCCGAAGAGCGCTTCACGCAGCTGAGCGCCCGCTTCCCCGGCCAAGTCGGCCTGCTGCACGGCCGGCTGAAAGGGGCCGAGCGCGAGGCCACGATGGCGGCGTTCGCCGACGGCAGCTTGTCGATCCTGGTCGCCACCACGGTGGTCGAGGTCGGCGTCGACGTGCCGGAGGCGACAGTGATGGTGATCGAGCACGCCGAGCGCTTCGGCCTGGCGCAACTCCATCAGTTGCGCGGCCGTGTCGGCCGTGGCGCCGCCAAGTCGACCTGCCTGCTGCTCTACACTCAGCCGCTCGGCGAGACGGCACGGGCGCGCCTTGCCATCATGCGCGAGACCGAGGACGGCTTTCGCATCGCCGAGGAGGATTTGCGCCTGCGCGGCGCCGGCGAGCTTTTAGGCACCCGTCAAAGCGGCCTGCCCGACATGCGCTTGGCCGACCTCGCCGCCCATGCCGAGCTCTTGGCTGCCGCCCGCGACGACGCCCGCTTGGTGATCGAGCGCGACCCCGACCTGAAGTCCGAGCGTGGCGAAGCGCTTAGAACCTTGCTCTACCTCTTTCGCCGCGACGATGCGGTGCGCACGCTACGCGCAGGATGACTCTTCGGCGATGCATGCCCGTTGTGGCGTGCCTTTGTCGAAGCCGCGGAAGCGCGTGCCTTTTGACCGCTTTTAACCCAGACCCGCCACATAGGCTCGCAGGGCGTCGCGCGTCGTCTCGACCGCCTTCTCTGCCTCGGTGCGGCGCTTGGCAATCGCCTCGAGTTCGGTCTCCTGCTTATCGAGGGTGGCGAGGTAACGGCGCTGCAGGTCGGAGTTCGCCGGCACGCGGGCGAGATTGTCGCGCAGCCGCGCCTGTTCCTGCACGATCTGCTGACGCTCGCTGTCGGCCTGCGTCACCTTGCGCTGAGCGTCGGCGACGCCGGCCTGAAGCTGCAGGACCTTGGTCAGAGATTCGCGTGTCTTGGCGTCGAACTCGCGGGCCTGGGCGTAGACGCGGATCTGATCGGCCGCACCATCGACCAGACGCAGTTCCTGCTGCTGGGTCTGCTCTTGCACGACCTCGAAAGTCTGGGTCTGATCGCCGCCGGGAAGCTGGAAGGTGATGCGGTAGTTGCCTTCGCTCAGCTCGACACCGCCTTTGCCGTCGGATCGTAGTTCGGGCTTGACCAGGGTCCAGCCCGGTAGGCGGCGCTGCACGACCACGAGCTGGCGCGGCTCACGCGCCGGCCCCCGCACGCGGTAGGTCACGGTTTGGCGCACGACGCGCGACAGTTTCAGGGCGCCCTGGGCGATCGTACCGGTGGCGATGCGGTCGGCCTGCGTCTGTTCGCGCTCGATCACGATCTTTTCGTCGAGTGCATAGGCGAGCAATCGCGTCTCGCCGACCGGGAAACCGCTCAGCCGGGCATCGCCGACATAGGCCACGTACCCCGCCTTGTCGCGCTCGTAGAGGGTGATCAAGCCGGCCGGCAGGCCGCTTTCGCCGTCGTTGGTAAGGCGAATCGCGGCCAGCGGATTGCGTGGCGCGGTGTCGGCTTGGTAGAGCGCCAGCCGCTGCGCCGGCACCTGACGATCGATGATCGGCAGGGCGAGCGTGCGGCCGTTGGTGACGCTGACCGGTCGCGGAAAGCGGAACACGACCTGGGTTGCTGCGTCAGTGACCTCGAACTGCTCCGCCGCCGACGCGCCCATCGGTGGCGGCGCAGTTGCGGGAGCCGCGACATTGCGTTCCTGCTGCTGCGGGCGATACGGAGCGGCGGCCGGCGCGGGCGGTGGCGGTACTGCGGCTTTCAGGCGATCGCTGGCATCGACGCCGCCGCGATCGACACCTGGCATCAGTCGCCCTGCCACCTCGATCGGCACTTCGGGGCGCTTGACGTAGTAGGCCTCGTACAGAGCCTGTCGGAACGCCACAGGTCGTCCCGACACCAAAGTCAGCTCGACGTCCTTCCAGTCTTGGCCGCTCAGGTTTTCGACGGTGGCCGAGCCCTGCAGGGCCGAGCGCGGTTGCCCTGGATGGCGAGCAGTGCCTGCCCCACCTTGTCGCGTAGCGCGGCGTCGGCGAACTGCAGGTTCTCGGCATCCTCGAGGATGAACTGCTGCAGGCCGCGATCGGTCAGCAGCGTCACCCGGGTTCGCTCGGTCGTGGCCTTGCCGTCGGCCAGCACAATCGTCTCGGTCTGCACCGACACGATGCGCCCGGTCATGGCACGCGCGCCGCCCACCGTCACCTGGGCGCCCTTGAGTGTCGCCAGCAGTTCGGCCGGCGAGTTGAGAGAGCCCTGGTTGAACGGCAGATCCTTGAAGGCCTGGGCCAACGGCTCTCGGCCGGGTAGGCTCAAGCCCCCCACGCCACCCTTGTCGTCATAGACGACCAGACTCTTCAAGACGTCGTCGACCTGATCGAGCGATACCGTGAGGCGCAGTGTGGCGTCGCCGTCGACGGCGGCCTCGTATTCGAAGTAGCCGAGTCCGCCCGATGACAGCATGACGCGCTTCAGCGCCAAGTCCTGGGCGGCGGCGAAAACCGGAAACACGAACAGGCCCAACAAGGCGACGATCCAGGCAAGATAGCGCATGAGTTCTCCCGGGTAGCACGCACGCAGGATTCAAGGAGACTGTGACGCAACCACGGCGTCGACAGGACAAAACTACGAGAGTGCCTCTTTCAACGCCTCGAAGGGCAGCAGCACGCAATCCTGCCGCGACTTGTGCGCCTTGACGGGGGCGAAGGCGGAGAACGGCTCCCTGGCTTCACCTTCCTCGCGGCCAACCGCGCGCTCGGCATCGAGGCGGAGCCGCTCGATGTCGGCGGCTTTGCTGCCGACCGCCACCGAGGCCAGTGCCGAAGCCGAGGCCTGGCACAACAGGCAGCCGCGCACCTGGTGGGCGAGTTCAGCGATCCTGCCGCCCTCGTCCAGCCGCACGTCGATCGTGACGCGGTCACCGCACAACGGGTTGTCACGCCGCGCCGACTTGGTGGGCGCGGCGAGCTTGCCCGCGCCGGTCTTGGCCTTGGCCAGCGCCACGATGCGCTCCTGGTAGAGCTGGTCATTCATCGCAGCATACGAGCCGCGTGCTCGACGCCGGTGAGCAAGGCGTCGATGTCGGACTCGTCGTTGTAGGGCGCCAGCGACACTCGCGTCGTGCCGTCGAGATCGAATCGATCCATCAGCGGCTGGCAGCAATGGTGGCCGGCCCGCACCGCCACGCCGAACGAATCGAGCGTCTGCGCCACGTCGTGCGGATGCACGCCGTCCAGCGTGAACGACACAACGGGATAGCGGCTCTGCAGGCCGGGCGGGCCGAACAGCTGCGCTCCATCGATCTTCTGCAAGCCGTCCATGACACGTTCGACCAGCGCCATTTCATGGGCATGCGCGCCCTTCCAATCGAGGCCGCGCATCCAGGTGCAGGCTGCGCCGAGCCCGATCGCGGGTCCGATCGGCGGCGTGCCGGCCTCGAAGCGGCGCGGCGGCTCGGCCCAGGTCGTCTCGGCGAAAGTGACGCGGCCGATCATCGAGCCGCCGCCATGGAAGGGCGGCATGGCCGCCAGATGCTCGGGCCTCGCCCACAAGGCACCGATGCCGTTGGGGCCATAGGCCTTGTGGCCGGCAAAGACATAGAAATCGACGCCCAGCGCCGGCACGTCGACCGGCCCGTGCGGAATGCGCTGTGCGCCGTCGAGCATCACCTTGGCGCCGACCGTGCGCGCCAGAGTCACGACGGCATGCACGTCGAGCAGCGCGCCAGTGACGTTGGAGACGTGAGCCAACGAAATCAGCTTGGTGCGCTCCGTCAGCAGGCGCGGCAGCGCATTGAGATCGATGCGACCAGCCACCGTCACCGGAATGACGTCGATCTCGACGCCGTGGCGCTGGCGCAGCAACTGCCAGGGCACGATGTTGGAATGGTGCTCGAGTTCCGACAGGATGATGCGGTCGCCCGCTTGCAGCAGCGAGCCATACGAAAAGGCGACCAGGTTAATCGCCGCCGTGCAGCCGCCCGTAAACACGACTTCGTCCGGTGCCACGCTCAAGAAGCCCGCCACCTCGGCGCGCGCGTTTTCGTAGGCCTCGGTCGCCCGCTCGGCCAGGCGATGCACACCCCGCAGCACATTGGCCCGCGCCGTCGTTTCGTAGGTGCGCACGGCGTCGAGCACCGCTTCGGGCGTCTGCGCCGAAGCGCCGTTGTCGAGGTAGTGCACCGGTTTGCCGTCGATCGCCGCCGACAAGATCGGGAACTGCCGACGGACAGCCGCGACCTCGAAGCTCATACCCGACTCCGCGCCCGCCAAGCGGCCAACGCTTCGGGCGTATCGATGTCGACGATCGCCGCCTCGCCCGCCATCTCGACCTCGCAGACCAGATCGGCGTGCTCGCCGATCAGGTGCTTGGCGCCGGAATCACCCGAGAGTCTGCCGATCTCGCCGAAAAAACGGCGCGCCCACAGTACCGGGTTGCCGCGCTTGCCGCCCACCGTCGGCACGCAGATAGCGCGGCCTTCGATCAGGTTGAACGCCGCCATCAATCGGTCGAGCAGCGGCGCGGCGACGCCCGGCATGTCGCCGAGCTGCACGATCGCGGCGTCGATCTCCTTGCCGAGCGCCGCGATGCCGGTTCGCACCGAGGTGCTGAGCCCTAGTGCGAAGTCCGGATTCTCGACGAAGCGCAGCCGCCCTGCGGCCGGCACTGCCTTGTTGATTGCCACCTTTACCTCGCCCGCCATGTGTCCGAGCACGACCACGACCTCGACCGCCTGCGACGCCAGCGCGGCCCTTACAGCGTGGACCACCAACGGAAATCCGTCGGCTTCGACCAGCATCTTGTTGGGCCCACCCATGCGCGTCGAGCGACCGGCCGCCAGTACCAGCACCGCGACGCGCGGCGCTTGCTGCGGGCCGGCGCTCTCGCCGTCGCTCTCGTCGCGCGGCTGCGGGCGGCTGGCGATTTCGGCTAGAAGGCCGCCCGCGCCCATGCGCACGATCTCGGCGCGGCCGACCGGCAGGCCGGCGGCGAGCCGTTCCAACACCATGTCAAAGCCATTGTACTTGGGCGACTTGGCGCAGCCTGGTAGGCCAAGCACCGGCTTGCCGCTGAACTCGCCAGTCAGCAGCAGATTGCCGGGATCGACCGGCATGCCGAAATGCACAACCTTGCCGCCCGCCACCTCGATGCCGGCCGGCACCACGTCGTGTCGGTCGACGATCGCCGAGGCGCCGGCGATCAGGAAGATGTCGCAGCCTTCGCGGTCGAGCTCACTCAAAGCGCCGGCGATCGCCTGGGCATCGTGCGCCACGCGTCGCTCGCCGGCGAGCGAGCTGCCAAGCGAATCGAGCCGCTTGGTCGTGGTGCCCACGGCCTTGTCCAGGACTTTGTCGCGCGTGCCTGGAAGCCGGGTCTGCACCAGGCCGGCGCGCATGGCTTTGAACGGCACCACCGAAACCAGTGGCCGGTTGGCCGACTGCGCCACATCGATTGCCCGCGCCACCGCCGCCTGCGGTGCGGCATAGGGGATGATCTTGACCGTCGCCACCATCTGGCGCGGCTCGACCCGCGCAAACGGCGGCAAGGTAGCGACGGTGACCGCCTCGTCGAGTTCGTTCAGCGCGCCGATGCGCTCCTGATCGACCACGGCGAGACCAGCCCCGCGGGCGAAGTGATTGCAGCGGCCGGTGAAGGGCGCAGTGACCTCGATACCCTCCCCGGCCAGCGCCTTGGCGATGCGCGCCGCGGCCTCGTCTTCATGCACGTCATCTGCATCGAGGCGGGCGGCAATGACGCTCTGCACGCCGGCCGACTTCAGCTTGGCGACATCGTCGCCCGACAGTACGCGGCCCTTGGCGAAGTTGACGCCAGCCGCGCGCCAGCTATGCGCCAGGATGG
>VGCQ01000016.1 GCA_016870055.1 Alphaproteobacteria bacterium
AACGGGACCTTGGCGTCGAAGCCGGCAGCCGACGCCGCCTGCTCGACCGCCGCGCAACCACCCAGCACGATGAGGTCGGCCAACGACACCCTCCTGCCGCCGCTCTGGGCTGCATTGAACTGCTTCTGGATCGCTTCCAGCGCCTGCAGCGTCTTGGCGAGCTCGGCAGGCTCGTTCGCCGCCCAATCCTTCTGCGGCGCCAGGCGAATACGCGCACCGTTGGCGCCGCCCCGCTTGTCGGAGCCGCGGAAGGTCGAGGCCGACGCCCAGGCCGTCGCGACCAGTCGCGAGATCGAGAGGCCCGACGCCAGGATCTTCGCCTTGAGCGTGGCGACCTCCGCCGCGTCGATCAGCGGATGATCGACGGCGGGGATCGGATCCTGCCACGCCAGCCGCTCCTTCGGCACCAGTGGGCCGAGATAGCGAGCGATCGGGCCCATGTCGCGGTGCGTGAGCTTGAACCACGCCCGTGCAAAGGCGTCGGCGAACTGATCCGGATGGGCGAGGAAGCGCCGCGAGATCTTCTCGTAGGCGGGGTCGAAGCGCAAAGAAAGATCGGTCGTCAGCATGGCGGGCGCGTGTCGCTTGGACTTGTCGTGCGCGTCGGGCACGGTGCCGGCACCGGCGCCATTCTTGGGGATCCATTGATGCGCGCCGGCCGGACTTTTGGTCAGCTCCCAGTCGTAGCGGAACAGATTCTCGAAGAAGTTGTTGCTCCACTTGGTCGGTGTCGTGGTCCAGGTGACTTCGAGGCCGCTGCTGATGGTGTCGCGGCCCTTGCCGGCGCCGAACCGGCTCGTCCAGCCGAAGCCCTGCTCCTCGATGGCGGCAGCCTCCGGTTCAGGCCCGACCAGCGCAGCATCGCCCGCCCCGTGCGCTTTGCCGAACGTATGACCGCCCGCGATCAGGGCGACCGTCTCCTCGTCGTTCATCGCCATACGGGCGAACGTCTCGCGGATATCGCGGGCCGCCGCCAGCGGATCGGGCTTGCCGTTGGGCCCCTCGGGATTGACGTAGATCAGGCCCATCTGAACGGCGCCCAGCGGGTCCTGGAGGTCGCGATCGCCGCTGTAGCGCTCGTCGGCCAGCCACTTGCCCTCGGGACCCCAGTTGACCGACTCGTCGGGCTCCCAGACATCACGGCGGCCGCCGGCGAAGCCGAAGGTCTTGAAGCCCATCGATTCCAGCGCGACGTTGCCGGCCAGGATCATGAGGTCGGCCCACGAAATCTTGCGGCCGTATTTCCGCTTGATCGGCCACAACAGCCGGCGCGCCTTGTCGAGGTTGACGTTGTCGGGCCAGCTGTTGAGCGGCGCGAAGCGCTGCTGGCCGTCGCCGGCGCCGCCCCGGCCGTCGCCCACGCGATAGGTGCCGGCGCTGTGCCAGGCCATGCGGATGAACAGCGGTCCATAGTG
This sequence comes from Alphaproteobacteria bacterium, assembly GCA_016870055.1. Taxonomy (GTDB): domain Bacteria; phylum Pseudomonadota; class Alphaproteobacteria; order Reyranellales; family Reyranellaceae; genus Reyranella. The sequence continues at coordinate 1,416 of VGCQ01000016.1, forward strand.
GCCATGGTCGGCCGGCCACCAATCCTGCGAGTCCGTCATCAGGGCGTGCAAATCCTTGATCACGGCGCCGAGGTCGAGGCTCTTGAATTCCCTGGCGTAGTCGAAGGTCTCGCCCATCGGGTCGGACAGGCTCGAATGCTGATGGAGGACCTTGAGATCCAGCTGATCGGGCCACCAGTCGCGGTTGGCCGGGGTGCGGTTGCCGCCCGAGAACGGGCACTTGGCTTCACTCGCCATGATCACTCCTGTGGTGTTTGACCTCCCTAATCTAACTTTAGAATCATTCTAGACAAGGGGGAGAACCCCAATTTATTTCGAGAATGTGAGCAGGCCTACGGCAACGCCACCTTGACCAACCGCCCGCCGCGGAGGTCGACCCGCTGCATCATCGACCCGCCTTCGGCTTGCGACGGGCCGTCCCACCTCACGCTGGTGGTGACGTACCAGATGCCGTCGGGCACGCGCGGAAAGGCGAAGCTGCCCGAGCCGTCGCAGCGCGTGGTACGCAAGGTCGTGACGTAAAGCGGATCGTCGCGCTCGAACCGCACCGGCCCCAAGCTCGCCGCACGCATGCCCTTGGTCGTGTTGCCGAAGATTGCCGACAGGCGCGCCCGCGCATAGGCGCTGTCGGGAATCAGATTGGCCGACTGGCCAGCGCAGGTATGGGCCGTGTTGGCGGCCGCGATCCGCGCCGTGCCGCTCACGGTGTTGTTGCCGCTCTGGCGTGCCCACTCGATCTCGGACGGTCTGACCGGCGTGGCAAGCGCCACTTGCTGCGGCGATAGCTGGGTGCAGCCGACCGCGGCTGCGAGCACGGAGACAAGCGAAGCGACGTATCCGATCAAGCGGCCGTACCTACGCAGCGCGAGCATGCCTTGCCTCCCTGTTCCGCCGCGCGGCGACGCTGCCTTGCTGGCGCGCCACGCCGGCCCCTAAGGTAGGCGCGCTCCTTCTTCCGTCGCTGAGGCAAACGCGTGGCCCGACTTCCCCTTCTGGACGAGACCGACCCGACAGTCAGTAAGGACAGCCGCCAGTTCCTCGCCGAGGCACTGCAAGCGCGCGGCAAGCTCCTCAACCTGCATCGCGCTCTGGCCAACCGGCCGCGGGCCGGCCGCGCGCTCCTGGAGCTGATCCACACCGTCTATCGTGCCGGCTCGACGCTGCCGCCCAAGGATGCCGAGCTCGCCTACCTCACCGCGACCGTGGTCAACGACTGCTACTATTGAATCCCCACGCATACAGTGCTCGGTCGGAGCATCGGACTGACGGAAGCGCAGATGGCCCATCTCGGCGACGATGCGCTGCCGGACGGGCTGTTCCCGCCGGAGCAGACGGCGATCGTGCGCTATGCGCAGAAATCGACACGGCTCGAGCGCATCGACGAGGAGACCTACTCGGCCCTCGCCCGCCACTTCACGGCCGAGCAGATCGTCGACATCTGCCTCACCGTCGGCCTCAGCAACATGATCAACCGCTTCCACGCCACCTTCCAGACCGACCTCGACGCAGCGACCACCGCCGAGGCCGAACGAGGCGACGTCATCGCCGGAAGCTGCCCAATCCCCCGGCCCAAGCCGCCGGGGTGAGCGAACGGTTGCGTTACTTCGGGTTGCAGCTCGGGCAGGAGCGCGCGGAGGCGGTCGTGCGGCCATCCTTGCGCGGGCGGGCTTCGGCGTGGCCGCAGGCCGAGCAGCCGTCGATCTCATAATGCACCCAGTGGGTGGGCTCGCCACACGCCTCGCAGGGCAGACCGCGGCGGTTGCCGATCGAGCCGAAGCCTGGCGCATGGCATTTCGGGCAGAGATGCTGCAGGCGGTTGGCGAGCTTCCAGGAAAGCGCGCGCAGCACGCGCATGCGCGTGGGATTGCGATGGGCACGCATGTCGGCGATCAGCACAGCCATGCCGTCGTCCGAACGCCGTGCCTCGCGGTTCATCGCCGCGACCACGTTATCCAACGTATCGAGACCGGTCTTGACTGGATGGGCCATGTCGGAGCTGCACAGCACGAACACGCCGTAGCGCGGAAAGCCGATCGCCTTGACCGCCTTGGCGATGTTGGGATCGTCCGCCTTGAAGCGCAGCAGGCGCCAGTTGGTGCGGTGCGTCGGCAGGGTCTCGACGATCTTGACGCCACGCGTGCGGTCGAGGAAAGCCATCACTTCGACGCCGCTCGGCACCAGCGGCACGCTGTCGATCGGCCCGTAGCTGCCTTCGCTCGCCAAAGCGCAGTCGACGTCGAGCGAGCGGAAGACCAGCTCGGCCTTGATCAGGCAGGTCTCGACCAGGGCGTCGGGGCGCGGCACTTCGCCGGTGAAAGTACCGAGCTCGTCGGTATCGAGCCGTGGCGTCACCACGACCTCGGCATCGAGCAGACGGCGGAACGGCGGCGCCACCGCCCGCTCCTTGGCATGCATGGTTGCGAGCCCGATGCGCCGGCCGGCGTAGGGATGACCGGTCAAGGCCACAGCGGGGCCAACGAGCGAGTCGATGGGACCGGCTCCGCCCGGCTAATCCGCAGCCTGCGGTAGCGCCTGCCGGGTGAGCTGCTGCTCGACGAGGGTCGCCCAGTAGGAGGCGCCGAGCGGCAGGATCTCGTCGTTGAAGTCGTAGCCGGGGTTGTGGACCATGCAACTGCCCGCGCCGTCGCCGTTGCCGATCCAGATGTAGCAGCCGGGCTTCTTGAGCAGCATCCAGGCGAAGTCCTCGCTGCCCATGGCCGGCGTCGGATTGCGATTGACGTTGTCGAGACCGACCAGCGCCGAGGCAGCCTGGGCCGCGAACTCGGTTTCCTTCTCGCTGTTGACAGTCGCCGGGTAGCGCCGCTCGTAGCGCCACTTGGTCACCTCGGCGCCGAAGCCTGCCGCGACGTTGCGCGCGACCTTCTCGATGCGCTGCTCGATCATGTCCTGCACCGACTTCTTGAAGGTGCGCACGGTGCCGCGCAGGGTGCATTCCTGCGGGATCACGTTCCAGGTGTCGCCAGCATGGATCTGGGTGGTCGAGACCACGGCCGTGTCCATCGGATCGACGTTGCGCGCCACGATCGACTGCAGCGCCGTCACGATATGGCTGCCGACCACCACCGGATCGATGCCGTGATGCGGCATGGCGCCGTGGGCGCCGACGCCCTTCACGACAACTTCGAAAATATCGTAGGCCGCCATCATCGGACCGGGGCGGACGGCGAAGCGGCCGATCGGGATGCCCGGGATGTTGTGCATGCCGTAGACGCCTTCGCAGGGGAACTTGTCGAACAGCCCCTCCTCGACCATGACGCGGCCGCCGCCCTCGTTCTCCTCGGCCGGCTGGAAGATGAAATAGACCGTGCCGTCGAAGTTCTTGGTCTCGGCCAGGTACTTGGCGGCTCCCAGCAGCATCACGGTATGGCCGTCGTGGCCGCAGGCGTGCATCTTGCCGGGGATCGACGACTTATGGGCGAAGTCGTTGGTCTCGTGCACGTCGAGCGCGTCCATGTCGGCGCGCAACCCGATCGCCCGCTTGCCGTTGCCGGCGCGCAGCACGCCGACCACGCCGGTCTTGGCGAGCCCGCGATGGACCTCGACGCCGAACGACTTCAGCTTGTCGGCCACGACGTCGGCCGTCCGCACCTCCTCGAACGCCGTCTCCGGATGCTTGTGGATGTCGTGGCGCCAGGCGGTCATGTCCTTGTGAAAGGAAGCAATGCGATTGATGACCGGCATCCGGGAATTCTCCAAAAAAAATGCCGCTGGATCGTACGGTAGTGCAGCCAAAGTGCAAGCGCGTCGAGCATGCACGCACGCACATCAGGCGCCGTGCAGATTTTACTCGACGACGACCGTCGCGCCGTCGAGGAGCTGGTCCCCGTTTTGCTATAGATGCCCGCCGCGAGAGGCCCGCCTTGAGGCCCGCCGCGAGAGGCTCGCGCCTTCCACCGCCGCGGCGACACCGCAGCGCTCCGCGCAAACAACCTTCACTAGGATGGCCAAAGCCTGAATTTATTGCACTCGGACGGCTACAAACTGGCGGCGACAAAACCCGCGAGACGGCCGCCAATCAGGTCGCGGCGGCGTAGCTTCGCTCCTCGACGGCCAGCCGTCCTTCCTCGATGGCGTGGCACGCCACCGTGCCGCCGTCGACGGCAATCGGCCTGGGTCGTTCGGCCTTGCAACGATCGGTGGCGAACGGGCAGCGCGGATGGAACGTGCAGCCCGACGGCGGGTCGATCGGGCTCGGCACCTCGCCCGCCACCGGCGCGCGTTGGCGGCCGCTCATGTCGAGATCGGGAATGGTGTCGAGCAGCATGCGCGTATAGGGATGCTTGGGCCGACGGAACAGCGTCTCGGTCGGCGCCACCTCGACCAAGCGGCCGAGATACATGACGCCGACTCGAGTCGAGATGTGATAGACGACCGCAAGGTTGTGGCTGATGAAGAGGTAGGTGAGCTTCAGCCGCCGCTGCAGGTCGACCATCAGGTTGAGAATCTGCGCCTGCACCGACACGTCGAGCGCCGAGGTCGGCTCGTCGCACACCAGGAACTCCGGCTCGCTGGCGAGCGCACGGGCAATCGAGATGCGCTGGCGCTGACCGCCGGAGAATTCGTGCGGATACTTCGCACCGTCGGCTGGGGTCAGCCGCACCTGGCGCAGCAGCTCGCCGACACGGGCCTCGAGGTCGGTCTTGCCTTTGGCTAGACCAAAGGCGCGAATCGGCTCGGCTACGATGTCGAACACCCGCCAGCGCGGATTGAGGCTGGCATAGGGATCCTGGAAAATCATCTGCATGCGCCGCCGCAGCGCGGCCATCTCTGCTTGGCTGCGGCGGGCCGTCATGTCGTTGCCGTCGAACGCGATCGAACCGTCGGTCGGCGGGTAGAGCCCAACCACGAGGCGCGCCACCGTCGACTTGCCGCAGCCCGATTCGCCGACCAGCGAAAAGGTCTCGCCTTTGGCGATCTCGATGTCGACGCCGTCGACCGCCTGCACGATTTGGCGCGGCCTGCCTTCGATCACCCGCACCAGCCACGGCGCCGACACGTCGAAGTAACGCTTCAGTCCGGCGAGGCGGACGAACTGGCTACCGCCATCAGGCATCGGCCAGCTCCTTGGTTACGGCGGTGCCGACGCCGCCGCGCTCGTGCAGCCAGCAGGCCGCGCGCGTGGCGCCGGCCGCCATCAGGTCGGGTCGCTCGCCGAGACAGCGCCGGCCGCGCTCGGTGCAGCGCGGATTGAAGGCGCAACCGGGCGGGATCTCGGTCAGCCGCGGCATGGCGCCATCGATCTGGGTCAGCCGATCGTGGCGAATGCCCAGGCTCGGGATCGAGCCCATCAGACCCTTGGTGTAGGGATGCTTGGCGTGCTTGACGACGTCGCGTACCGGGCCGATCTCGACGATGCGGCCGGCATACATGACGGCCACGCGGTCGGCGGTCTCGGCGATCACGCCCATGTCGTGGGTGACCAGCATGACGGCGGTCTTGTGCTCGCGGCAGAGCCGCTTCAAGAGCGCGATGATCTGCGCCTGGATCGACACGTCGAGCGCCGTCGTCGGCTCGTCGGCCACGATCAGGCGCGGGTCGGCGCAGAGGGCGAGCGCGATCACCACGCGCTGACGCATGCCGCCGGAGAACTGGTGCGGATAGTGGTCGATGCGGCTCTCCGCCGCTGGAATGCCGACCTCCTTGAGAAGGTCGAGGGCGCGGGTCCGCGCCTGACCGGCCGACAGCGGCAGGTGGGTCTGGATGGTCTCGACGAGCTGGCGGCCGACCGAATAGAGCGGATTGAGGCTGGTCAGCGGGTCCTGGAAGATGGCGCCGATCTTGGCGCCGCGCACCTTGCGCATCTCTTCGTAAGGCAGGTCGTCGATGCGCCGGCCCTCCAGGCGGACCTCGCCGCCGGCGATCCGGCCCGGCGGCTCGAGCAGGCCGATGATGGCATTGCCGGTCAGCGACTTGCCGGCGCCGGACTCGCCTACCACGCCCAGCACCTCGCCGGGCGCGATGTCGAACGACACGTCGTCGACGGCAAGCAGCGTGCCACGGCGTGTCGGGAACTCGACACGCAGGTTCTTCACTTCGAGGAGCGGCGGATTGTTCGACGGAGCGGCCATCAGCGGAGCTTGGGGTTGAGGGCGTCGCGCAGCCAATCGCCCAGGAGGTTGACCGCCAGCACCAGCGCGGCGAGGGTGACGCCCGGAAACACGGTGATCCACCAGTCGCCCGACTGCAGGACCTCGTTACCGAGACGGATGAGCGTGCCGAGGGAGGGCTCGGTCGGCGGCAACCCGACACCCAGGAACGACAACGTCGCCTCGGTGATGATGGCGAGGCCGAGGTTGATGGTGGCGATCACCAGCACCGGCCCGGTGACGTTGGGCAGCACGTGACGCACCATGATGAGCGGCGGCGACAGGCCGATGACGCGGGCCGCCTGTACGTACTCCTTGTTCTTCTCGACCATCACCGAGCCGCGCACGGTTCGGGCATACTGCACCCAGAACGACAGCCCGATGGCGCCGACGATGACGAACAGGGCGATCTCGTCGTGGCGCTTGACCGAGATCACGCTGCGCACGATGCCGTCGATCAGCAGCGCCACCAGGATTGCCGGGAAGGTGAGCTGCACGTCGGCGATGCGCATGATCACCGCGTCGATGGTGCCGCCGAAATAGCCGCTGACCAGGCCCAGCGTGATGCCGAGCAGCATGGCCACCACGACCGAGGCGAGGCCGACGACCAGCGACAGCCGGGTGCCGTACATGATCGACGACAGCACGTCGCGGCCCTGTTCGTCGGTACCCAGCGGATAGGTCCAGTCACCGTCGGCCGACAGCAGCGCCGGCGGACGCAGCCCGTCGCTCAAGCTCAGCGTCGCCGGGTCGAACGGCGTGTGCGGCGCCAGCACCGGTGAGAGGAAGGCGAGCGCCACGATCAGCAGGGTGACGGCGGTTGCCGCGATGGTGAGCGGCGAGGACTTGAAGCTCCACCAAATGTCGGAATCGGCGGCGCGCTTCAGCCAATCGGCCACAACGACGGCCATCTCAGTGTCCCGCCGGGCGCGCCATGCCCTGGCCGCGCAGACGCGGGTCGACCGCGAAGTAGAGCAGGTCGACCGTGAGGTTGATGAGGACGAACAGAAGCCCGATCAGCAGCAGGTAGGCGGCCATTACCGGGATATCGGCGAACTGCACCGACTGGATGAAGAGCTGGCCGACGCCCGGCCAGGCGAACACCGTCTCGGTGACGATCGCGAAGGCGATGATGGCGCCGAGCTGCAGGCCGGCCACGGTGATGACCGGAACCAGCGTGTTCTTGAGCGCGTGGCCGAAATTGATGGCGCGGTTGGTGAGGCCGCGGGCCCGCGCGAACTTGATGTAGTCGGTGCGCATGACCTCGAGCATCTCCGAACGCACCAGCCGCATCAGCAGCGTGAGCTGAAACAGGCCGAGCGTGATCGAAGGCAGGATGAGTGCCTGGATCCCTTTCCAGGTGAGGAAGTTGGTCGTCCACCAGCCGAGATCGACGGTCTCGCCGCGGCCGAACGACGGCAACAGCCGCAACCACACGGCGAATATCAGGATGAGCAGGATGCCAATCAGGAAGGTCGGCAACGAGATGCCGATCAGCGACACCGCCTGGAAGAGTTGGCTGAGCCAGTGTCGTGGATAGAGGCCGGTGTAGACGCCCATCGGCACGCCGACCAGGAGTGCGAACAGGGCGGCGCAGATCGACAGTTCGAGGGTCGCCGGTACGCGCTCCAGGATCATCCGGCCGACCGGCTCGGAAGTGCGGTAGGACAGGCCGAACTTGCCGCGCGCGGCGTTGCCGATGAAGACCAGGAACTGGATGGGCGCTGGATCGTTGAGACCGAGCTTCTCGCGCAGGGTCTCGCGTTCCTCCATAGAGGTGTCCTGGCCGACCATGGCGTTGATCGGGTCGCCGACATAGCGGAACAGCGCGAACGCCACCAAGCCCACCGTCAACAGGACGGCGATGGACTGCAGCAGGCGTCGCAGGATGAAAGCAAGCATCGGTTGATCGGTCGGCTCGGCCGCAGGCCTAGCAGGATTGGCGGCAAAACGGAACGAGCGTTTGGGCGTCTGTGCCGCCTTCCCTGCACTCGAGCTCCTCTCCCTCGCCAGGGGGAGAGGAGCATGAGGGGGCGACGAAGACGACTGGCTACTTCACCGTCACGAAGCGCAGCGGGAAGGAGTTGTCGGCGAGCTGGACCAGCTCGATGTTCTTGCGCGCCGCCCACACGACCGCCTGCTGGTGCAGCGGGATGTAGGCGTAGTCGTCGACGTAAAGCTTGGTCGCCTGGGCGATCATCGCGTCGCGCTTGGCCTTGTCGGTCTCCTGTTCCATGGCATCGGCGAGCTTGTCGACCTCCGGATTGGAGTAGCCGCCGGCATTGAACAGGCCCTTCTTGGTGACGTTGCTCGGCGTCTGGATGAGCTGCTCGAAGACGTTGTGCACGTCGTAGGTGCTGGCCGGCGACCAACCGAGCATGTAGAAGCTCGTCTCGCCCGGCTTGTAGTCGCCCTTGCGCAGGATCTTGGCGAAGTACTTGCTGCGCGTCTGGGCGAGCAGGTTCACCTTGATGCCGATGCGCGCCAGCATGGCCACCGCCGCCTGGCAGATCTTCTCGTCGTTGACGTAGCGGTCGTTGGGGCAATCCATGCCGACCTCGAAGCCATTCGGGTAGCCCGCGTCGGCGAGGAGCTTCTTGGCGTCTTCGGGCTTCAGCAGGGCCGGCCGGTTGTCGAGCGCCTTGACGTAGCCGTTGATGCCGGGCGCCACCATCAAGTTGGTCGGGAACGACTGGCCGCGCATCACCGTGCGCTTGATCGCCTGGACGTCGATCGAGCGATGGATGGCCTCGCGGACCCGCTTGTCCTTGAACGGGTTCTTGCCCTTGACGTTGGACTCGAGCAGCTCCGGCCGCTCGGTGTCGAAGCCCAGGAACACCACGCGCGTCTCGGGGCCCTCGAGCACCTTGACGTTGGCATCGCGTTTCAGCGACTCGGTGTCGGCCGGCGGCACTTCGTACATCATGTCGATGTCGCCCGCCTTGATGGCGGCGACGCGTGTCGCTGGGTTGGCGACCGGCGTGAAGATCACTTCGGTCAGATTGTGCTGCGGCTTGTCCCACCAGTTGGGATTGGGCACGAGCACGGTGCGCTCGCCGGCGCGGCGCTCCTTCAGCATGAAGGCGCCCGTACCCATGGCGTTGCGGGTCGCGAAGTTCTCCTCGTTCTTGGTCATGTCCGCCGAGTTGAGGGCGTTGTTCTTCTCGGCCCACGCCTTGGACATCATGGCGAGCGCCGCCCATTTGTCGGCGAGCAGCGGATCGGGGTACTTGGTGATCACCTCGACGCGGTGATCGTTGATCTTCTTGATCTCCTTCACCGACACGAAGTTGCCGCCCATGTTCGAGCCCGGGCCGTTGGCCCGGTTGAGCGAGAACACCACGTCGGCGGCGGTGAACGGCGTGCCGTCGCTGAACTTCACGCCCTGGCGCAGGTCGAAGAACCAGGTGGTCTTGTCGACCTGGCCCCACTTCACCGCCAGCGCCGGCTCGAGCTTGAGATCCTTGTCGCGGCGGATCAGCGGATCGTAGATGTTCGAGGTGAAGGTCAGCAGGAACGTCTCGTTACGTGCGTATGGGTCCATCGAGCTGACATCGCCCGCATTGGCCCAGCGGAAGGTCTTGGCTTCGGCCGCCACGGCGCCGAAACCGGCGCAGACGAGTGCAGTCAGCGCCAAGGAATGACGGAATCTAAAGCTCATCGTGTTACCCCTTCTGGACGCGACGCCCACGGCCGCGCCGATTCGAACTCCCCGAGTGTCGAGCTATGCGCATGCGCATACCTGCCCCACGTTGCACGGCGGGCTGGGGGCCGTCAATTGCCCAAATTTTTTGCATGGCCGCCTCGGTTGGACAGTGCCCACGAAAGGCCGGTATCGTGCCGCATCGGCTACTTTTTCTCGGGGTGCGGCCATGAACGACGTCTCACGCAGCTTCCGCGGCAACTCCAATGCCGCCCGCGACATTGCGCACCATCTGCACCCGCAGACCAATCTCGACAAGCACGAGACCATCGGGCCGCTCACCATCGTGCGCGGTCGCGGCATCTATGTGGTCGACGACGATGGCAAGGAATACATCGAGGGCATGGCCGGCCTGTGGTCGGCGGCGCTGGGCTTCAGCAACGAGCGATTGGCGCGCGTGGCGTATGAGCAGATGAAGCAGCTGCCCTACTACCACGCCTTCCACCACCGCAGCCACGAACCCGCCATCGACCTTGCCGAGAAGCTGAAGCAAATGGCGCCCGTCGAGATGTCGAAGGTGTTCTTCGCCAACTCGGGCTCGGAGGCCAACGACACCGTCGTCAAGATGGTGTGGTACATGAACAATGCGCTTGGCCGGCCGGCCAAGAAGAAGATCATCTCGCGGCTCAAGGGCTACCACGGCATCACGCTCGCGTCGGCCAGCCTGACCGGCTTGCCCAACAATCACCGCTCGTTCGACGTGCCGCTGCCCGGCTTCTTCCACACGCTGACGCCGCACTACTACCGCAACGGCAAGGACGGCGAGAGCGAGGAGCAGTTCGCGACACGCTGCGCCGAGGAGCTGGAGGCGCTGATCGCCAAGGAAGGCGGCGCCGACCAGGTCGCGGCCATGATCTGCGAGCCGGTGCTGGGCGCCGGCGGCGTCATCGTGCCGCCTAAGGGCTATTACGAGAAAATCCAGGCGGTGTGCGCCAAGTACGACATGCTATTCATCGCCGACGAGGTGATCTGCGGCTTCGGCCGGACCGGCAGTGTCTGGGGCTGCCAGACGCTCAACATCAAGCCCGATATCCTGACCTGCGCCAAGGCACTGTCGGCGTCGTTCCTGCCGATCTCGGCGGTGATGGTGAACGAGCGCGTCTACCAGGCGCTGAAGAGCGAGAGCGGCAAGATCGGCACCTGGGGCCACGGCTTCACCTACTCGGGCCATCCGGTGGCAGCCGCCGTCGCCCTCGAGGCGCAGAAGATCTACGACGAGATCGACCTGTACGGCCATGCCAAGCGCATGAGCCCGGTGTTCCAGAAGCACATCCAGTCGTTCGCCGACCATCCGTTGGTCGGCGAGGCGATGGGCGTCGGCATGTTCGGCGCGCTGGAAGTGGTGGCCGACAAGAAGACCAGGGCGCCGTTCGACATGGCGACGGTGGGCGCCGGCAACCGCGTCTACAACCACGCCGTGGCGCGCGGCCTGTTCATCCGCAACATGGGCGACCGGGTGGCGATCTGCCCGCCGCTGATCATCAACGAGACGGAACTCGCCGACCTGTTCGGCCGCGTGCGCCAGTCGCTCGATGCCACCCTGACCGACCTCAAGGCGGAGGGCCACTTCAAGGGCTGACGCCTCTGCCGACGTGGACGGACGCTCGGCGCCGCTCGGCACCGGCCAGCGCATCCGCAGTCGCGCCATCTGGGCGGTCGCCTTGTTCACGGCGGCCGTGCCGCCGGCGTTCGTGGGTCTCGGCATCGCCGAATTCTCGGCCGACCAGACCAATGTCGCCTGGCCGCTGGCATTCGGTTTTTGGCTGCTCGGCGTATTGTTCGCGCTGGCGGCGGCAGTGCCGACGCTGCGTCACTGGGACGGCCTGCCATCCGCCACCCGCTGGCTGGGCGCGCTCCCCCTGCTGTCGGTGTCGCTGTTTCTGTCGGTGGCGTTGATCGCCGCCCTCGTGGCCTGAGGAGAAGGCGGGCGGAAGCGCGTCGAACAGGGGATGCGGCCGAAGCGCTCCCGCCCTACCCGGCACGCGGGTCGGTGCCGGGGTAGTCGTTCATTTGCCCGACTGCTGGCGCAGGTAGGCGATGATGTCGGTGCGATCTTCGGGCAGTGCGACGCGGAAGTTCATGCGCTGACCGGGGATCACGGCTTGAGGGTTGGTGAGCCAGGCGTCGAGCGTCCTGTCCTCCCACACCACGGTCGAGTTCTTCACCGCCGTCGAGTAGGCGAAGTTCGGCGCCGACCCAGCCTTGCGGCCGTAGACGCCGCGATGCGCCGGACCGACCCGATTGGCGTCGAGCGAATGGCAGCCGCCGCAGCGCGATTCGTAAAGCTCTTGGCCGCGCTGGGCATCGGCCGCGGCGGCCCGATCGGACGCCGCGGCCAACACCAGGGACGCCGCCAGCGCGAGGGCCAGCCGGCGCACGATCACGCTCCGAAGCTCAGCGCCTTGGCCGGCAGCGGATCCTTCAGCGCCTGGCTGAGCACGGTCCAGTGCATGACCTCGTCGGCGGCCAGACGCGCCGAGACCTGCGCCAATGCGCGATCACCGAACGACGGGATGACGCCGATATAGGCATTGGCCGCGCCCTTCTCGAGACGCTGTGCGAGCCGCAGCACGTCGGCCTGGTTCTTGAGCGCCGCGGCATTGAGCGCCTGCGCCACCTCGGCGTCGCTCTTGGCCGCGACTGGCGTGCCGCCAAGCTTGCGGATGGTGGCGATCAACGCGTCGCGATGCTCCTTGTGGTGGGTCTGGAACAGCACGGCGACGTCCAGCACCGGCTTCTGCAGAAGCCCGCTCTGCGCCCCGATCTGATAGGCGCTGATCGCCTCGTTCTCGAGCGCCAAGGCGGTGTTGAGAATGCCGACATCGTTGGCGGTGTTGCCCGACTGCGCGACGGCCATCTTCTCGCAGCCGGCGAGCAAGGCCACGGCCGAGGCCGACAGCACGGTGACGCCGGACGCGCGCAACAGGCCGCGCCGACGAAGATCGATTACTTGAGACATGCATCCCTCCAAGGAGAATTACCGAGCACGACCGACTGTCTGCTCTCCCCCCGAATACGCGCCGCGCCGCCGATGCGGATGCACACGGCCGCCATCACGTGCGTGTGAGTGCGACGCGCGCCGGCACTTGCAGGCACGTGAGGCCGCAAACAAATCTCTGGCGTCAGAGGTGCGTGTCGATCGGAGCGCGGATGAACACCAGGCCGCCGCCGCGACTGGTGAGCGGCGGATGCGTCGTGTCGGGTCGGGCCAGATGGTAGTCGCCGGCGAAGAACACCGTGTCACCCAGCGCCATGTCGCCGGACACGACCATGCATTCCTCGAAGCCCTTGTGGACATGGCGCGGCACGACGGCGCCGGGTGCCAGGCGCAGCAGGAAGCTCCAGCGGCCGGCGGTGCGGTCGACGAACAATTTCTTGGTGGCAGCACCGGGCGCGATCTCGATCCATTCGCCATCGGCAGCGCGCACATTGACGCCGCCGAAATCGACGGCCTGCCGCTCGTCGATCGATGCCTCGATGCGCTGCCAAAGGCCGGCCGATGGCGCGGCCGGCGGCGCCGTGAGCATCGCGCCGACGCGCGCGCTCCAGGCATCGACGGCGCGGCGCGCCGCGTGATCCGCCTGCAGGCGGCGTTCGAAATCGTCGCGCTCGGGCCCGGCCAAGGTACCCAGCACGTACTCGCCAGCGATGGTGTCGAGATCGGACTCGTTCATGCCTCGAGACACTCTCGCAAGTCGGCCAACCCGCGACGGATCCAGCTCTTCACCGTTCCCAGCGGCCGTCCCAGCCGGCGGGCGATCTCATCGTGGCTGAGGCCATACTGCGCCGCCAGCAGGATCGCCCGCCGGTGATCGCCGGGCAAGCCGCCGAGGCAACGCGAGATATCCGCCGTCATGCCGCGCATCGACACGTCATCCATGACGAGTACGTCCGGCGTGGCGTCTTCGGATGCAAGCTCCTCCTCGCCGCGACGCGATTCTTGACGCAGGCGGTCGATCGCCCGATTGCGGACAATCATGGCGAGCCACGCCCAGGCCTGGCCGCGATCGGCCGAATACTGGGCGGCACGCTGCCAAACCGAGAGGTAGGCCTCGTGCAGAACGTCCTCGGCCGCGTCCTGGCGACGCAGGACGCGCAGCGCCACCCCAAGCAACCGCGGCGCGGTCAACCGACAGAGCTCGGCCAGCGCCCCGCGATCACCGGCTGCGATCGCCGCCAAGGCGGTCGCCAGCGGTTCGGCTTCGATGGCGTCCATTCCCGCTTCTATCACGATTCCGTGTGACCGCGATGGAACCTCGGCCCTGTTGAGGGAAATCAAAGCGTGCCGCGACCAAAAGCCTCTATGGGGAAGCCATGGCCGGGCTATCATCTCGCCCGGGGACGAAGCAATGGACTACGAGGCTTTCTTCTCGGGGCATCTCGATCGACTGCGCGCCGAGGGCCGTTACCGCACTTTCGCCGAGCTCGAGCGTATCGTCGGCGCGTTCCCCCGTGCGCGCTTGCATCGCGACGGCCGGCCGCCGCGCGATGTCACCGTGTGGTGCAGCAACGACTATCTCGCCATGGGCCAACATCCCGCGGTGGTCGAAGCCATGCGTGGCGCGATCGAAGCGCAAGGCTCGGGCGCCGGCGGCACGCGCAACATCTCGGGCACCAATCGCCTGCACGCCGAGCTCGAACGCGAGCTGGCGGCCCTGCACGGCAAGGACGCCGCACTGGTCTTCACATCGGGCTATGTCGCCAACGAAACGACGCTACAGACGCTCGGCGCCATGCTGCCGGGTTGCGAGCTGTACTCCGACGCGTCGAACCATGCCTCGATGATCGCCGGCATCCGCCACTCGGGCGCCGCGCGCCGCATCTTCCGCCACAACGACGTCGACCATCTCGAGGAACTGCTGGCCGGCGCCGACCCTGCGACGCCCAAAGTCGTGGCCTTCGAATCGGTCTACTCGATGGACGGCGATGTCTCGCCGATCGGCGAGATCTGCGATGTCGCTCATCGTCATGGCGCCCTCACCTATCTCGACGAGGTGCATGCCGTCGGCATGTACGGCCGGCGCGGCGCGGGCGTGGCCGAGCGCGACGGCGTGCTCGACAAGGTCGACATCGTGCAGGGCACGCTCGCCAAGGCTTTCGGCGTGATCGGCGGCTATATCGCGGCGTCGGCGGCGACCGTCGACTTCGTGCGTTCCTGCGGCGCGGGCTTCATTTTCACGACCTCGTTGCCGCCCGCCATCGCCGCGGCCGCCCTGGCCAGCGTGCGCCACGTCAGCAGCCATCCCGAGCTGCGCGTTCGGCACCAGGAACGCGCTCTGCGACTGAAACGAGAGCTGGCGCGCGTGGGATTGCCGGTGATGCCGTCGGCCACCCATATCGTGCCGCTGTTCGTGGGCGACGCGACCTTGTGCAAGCAGGCGAGCGACCTTTTGCTCGACCGCCACGAAATCTACGTCCAACCGATCAACTACCCGACCGTGCCGCGCGGCAGCGAGCGACTGCGGCTGACGCCGACGCCCGAGCACGGCGATCGCGACATGGACCGCCTGGTCGCAGCATTGCAGGACGTCTGGCAGACGCTCGGGCTGGGGCTGCGCCAGGCAGCCGAGTAAGCGTCGGCCGAGTAGGCTCCTACTCCACCGTTCGCATCGTCCACAGCCGCGAGCGCACCAGCACGAAGACGATCAGCAGGGCCATGGCGAGAGCGGGCAGCAACATTGCCGCCTTCTCGCCCCACACCGCACAGATCGAGCCGGTCAGTAGCGAGCCGATCGGGCCGCCGCCACCGAAGCCCAACTGGAACAACGACATCAGCCGCGCGCGATGGGTGGGCGGCGAGACGATCTGCACGATGGTGCGGCCCTGGGTCATGGTGATGCCGGCGCCGACGCCCCACACCAGGATCAGGGCGGCGAACGCCGCGAACGGCGGCAGCGTCGACATCGCCGCCAGGACCACCGCGCCGATGGTGAGTGCCACGGCGAGCAGTCGGCCACGCCGCGTCACTCGCCGGGCGAGGTCGGCCAAGGCCATGCTGGCCGCGATGGTGCCGGCCCAGAAGGCCAGGTTGACGTAGGACAGCTCGAGCGCACCGCCGGCGTAGATGTCGCGCACGACCAGCAGCATCACCGCCATGAACGGGCCGACATAGAAGACGCCGATGCCGAAATTCAACAGCAGCACCGGCCAAAGCTGATCGGACTTGGCGGCTTCCGCCACGCCCTCGGCAAGGCTGCGCCAGAATCCGCCGCGCTCGGCAGTCGGATGCGGCGCCGAGTCGGGCAACCGCAGCACCACCAGGCAGCCCAGCAGCAGCGAGGCAGCGTTGAAGACGAGCAGCGGGGCCGCGCCAAAACGATCGGCCAATGAGGCAACGGCAATGCCGAGCAGCTGGCCGACGAACTGCAGCGCGGTCACCAGCGCCACCGCGCGCGGCAGGTCACCGGTCTTCACGACCGCCGGCAGGAGCGCATCGCGGGCCGGCACGGCGAAGGCGCTGATCGCGCCGACCACGACGCCGTAGGCGATCAGCAACGGATAGCTGAGGCCGCCGGCGGTCAGCACCACTGCCAGCAGCAGCGGCGGCACGGCGTAGAACAGGTGATAGCGCAGCAGCAGGCGGCGGGCGTTGCCGCGATCGGCCACCAGTCCGCCCAACGGCAGGAACAGCAATCCCGGCGCCATCAGGGCGGCCTGGGCCAGGCCGACGGCAAACGCATCCATGCGCAACACGACAGCGACCAGCCAGGGGAACAGCACCATCTGCACGCCGAGCGGCACGAACCATGTCGCCAGGCCGACCAAATATGCTGGAAAAGCCGCTGTAGCGACGGCTGGGGGTCTATCTTGATCCACGGAAGATACAGCTATATGTTGTAACGGTTTAGAGCCGCTTGCTCATCCAATAGTGAAAGACGCACAGGCCGTTCGATCCGACCCCTCGGAGCGGCGGCGGTGATGGAGCGGAAGACGATGTCGACATTCAACCGCGCCACCCTGGTGAAGGTCCTGGAGATTCTCGACAGCGCCAATGCCGGCGAGGCGCTGGCGGCGGCCAAGCTCGCCTCGACCATGATACGCGAGGCCGGCCTCACTTGGGACGACGTTTTGGCGCCGCAGATCGAGAACCGCAACGAACCGATGCCGGCGGCCCGGACGATCGGCGCCGGCCCGTTCGGCTACCGCCGCGAGCGCGAGCTGTCGCCGCACGAGCAGTTCTTCATGGTGCTGCTGAGCCCCCGCACGCCGTCGGAGATCAAGCGCAAGCTGCGCACCTGGGAAGCCCGCGTCCTCGACGGTGAGATCACGCCGCAGGAAACCCAGGACCTGCGCTTCATGTATCAGAGCTTCGTCGTCGGGTAGACTTCCTACAGCGGCTTGACACGGCCGTTGGGCTTGCCGCGATGCAGGAACTCGCGGCCGATCTTGACGCGCCTGGCGCCGTCATACTCGACGATGTCGGCGGTGGCATAGGTCTCGGTCCAGTTCGAAGGCAGGAACGAGCCCGAGCCCACGACGTCGATCGGCGCCTTGGCCTCGGCCATGACGCGGCACTTGGCCGGGCCGAAGCCCGACGAAGCGACGATCTTGACCTTGTCGAAGCCGGCGCGGTCGAGCGCGGCGCGTAGATGGAAGATCGCCGCGGCCGAGACGCCGGTGCCGACCAGGAAGCGAAGCTCTTCCTCGCTGCGGTAGCCGCGGATCGATTCGGGCGAGAATCGCTCGAGCACGGCATAGGACGATGCGGGATCGAGCCCCTCGATGTAGCGGCCGCCGGTGGTGTCGAGCCTGAGCGACAGCATCCCTTTGGCCGCCAGCTCGGCGAAGCGCCGGCAGACTTCGAGCGAATCGGAGATCTCGCGCGCAAAGTAGTCGACCAGGACGGTCATCGGCTCGCCGGGGAAGGTCTCGTGGTACATCTCGGCCGCCCGCACGGTCGAGCCGGCATAGCCGATCAACGCGTGTGGCATGGTGCCGAGCCCTTGGTCGCGGCCGAAGAAGTGCGCCGTGGCGTGGGTGGCGTTGCCGATGAAGCCCACGGCGCCGACCTTGCGCTTGGCGCGTGCCGATCCGACCGAGGCGGCGTAGGCCATCATCTCGGCCATCTCCTGACCGGCGCAATGGCGCGCATCCATGGCGAGGAAGGCCGTCTTGGGCATGTCGGCGCACATCGTCCAGGCGTTGTAGGCGGCGACGCAGGCCGGTCCGAGCTTCTGCAGGAAGATCGTCTCGAGGTCGACGAGATGGAAGAACGAGCCGGTGATGTACATCATCGGCTCGCCTGCACCGACCCACTTGCCCTCGCCATAGCGCAGGTCGAGCTCGACCGCGGTGTTGCGCGAGCGGCCGAGCTCCTCCAGCCACTGCAGTGCCAGCCGCGGCGCGAAGACGACCGGCCGGCGCATGAAGATCGCATAGGTGACGCGGCTGTCGCCGAAGCGGCCGATCACCTGCTTGGTGCGATTGAAGTAGTGATCGGTATAGCGCTCGATCTCGCCGTCGCTCGGATGCGTCATCGGCCCTCCTCCGCTTCCGACCGCCGCTCTTTCCTCAGGTCGCGGCGCGGGCGCGCGCGACCGACAGGCGCTCGGCCTTGAGTTGCTCAGCCAGCAGGAAGGCAAGCTCGAGCGCCTGGCTGGCATTGAGCCTGGGGTCGCACTGCGTCTCGTAGCGTTCGTTGAGATTGTCGACCGTGATGTCCGTCGCCCCGCCGACGCACTCGGTGACCTCCTGGCCGGTCATCTCGAAATGCACGCCGCCGGGGTGCGTGCCCTCGGCGCGGTGCGCGGCGAAGAACGCCCTCACCTCGCTCAAGATGGCGTCGAAATGACGAGTCTTCCTGCCGTTGGCCGCGGTCACGGTGTTGCCGTGCATCGGATCGCACGACCACACGATCGAGCGACCCTCCTTCTTGGCGGCGCGCAACAGCTCGGGCAGCTTGTCGCCCACCTTGTCCGCTCCCATCCGGCTGATGATGACGATGCGGCCGGGCTCGTTCGCCGGGTTGAGCGCCTCGGTCAGGCGCAGGAAATCGTCGGCCGTGAGCGATGGGCCGGCCTTGAAGCCCAGCGGATTGCGCACGCCGCGCAGGAACTCGACATGTGCACCGTCGGGCTGGCGCGTGCGGTCGCCGATCCACAGCATGTGCGCCGAGCAATCGTACCAGTCGCCCGACGTCGAATCGACGCGGGTCAGCGCCTCTTCGTAGGGCAGCAGCAGCGCTTCGTGGCTGGTGAAGAAGTCGGTCTCGGCGATCTGCGGCGTGGTCGCCGAGGTGAGACCGCAGGCCGCCATGAAGTTCAACGTCTCGTCGAGGCGGGCGGCGAGGTCATGGTAACGCTCCGACGCCGGTGAATTGCGCACGAAGTCGAGGTTCCACCGGTTGACCTCGTGGAGGTCGGCGTAGCCGCCCTGGGCGAAAGCACGCAGCAGGTTGAGGGTGGCGGCCGACTGGTTGTAGGCCTGCACCATGCGCTCGGGATCGGGCAGGCGCGATTCGGCGGTGAACTCGAAGCCGTTGACGTTGTCGCCACGATAGGACGGCAGCTCGACGTCGCCCATCTTTTCGACATTGGACGAGCGCGGCTTGGCGAACTGGCCGGCCATGCGGCCGACCTTCACCACCGGCACGCCGGCGCCGTAGGTCAGCACGACGGCCATCTGCAAGAGCACGCGGAACGTGTCGCGGATGGTGTTCGCAGTGAAGTCCTGGAAACTCTCGGCGCAGTCGCCACCCTGCAGCAGGAAGGCATCGCCTGCCGCCACCTTGGCGAGCGCCGCCTTGAGCTTGCGCGCCTCGCCGGCGAAGACCAGCGGCGGGTAGCGGCGCAGCCGCGCCTCCGCACCGGCCAACAGCGCGGCATCGGGATAGACCGGCATCTGCTGCGCCGGCCGGCCGCGCCAGCTGGTGGGCGTCCAATCGGCGGCGCTTGCGCTGCGGGACTGCGCTTTGGCGCCCGTCCGAGCCGCGCCCTGAATCGCGGTCATTCGCTCCTCCTGAGACCCGACCGGCCAACCGCCCGTCGGGCTGGTGAACCTATACGCCCTGTGGATAGATTTCCAGCGGACGGATCACTCGGCAGCCTGGCGGCTGGGGGCCGGCTCGGGCCGTGCGGTGCGCATGGTGACGAACTCCTCGCCGGCGGTCGGATGGATACCGACCGTGGCGTCGAACTGGGCCTTGGTGGCGCCCGCCTTGATCGCGACCGCCAAGCCCTGGATCAGCTCGGCGGCGTCATCGCCCACCATGTGGACGCCGACCACGCGATCGGTCGCCGCCTCGACGATCAGCTTCATGAAGGTGCGCTGCTGGCGGCCCGACAGGGTGTACTTCATCGGCCGGAACGCCGTGGTGAAGACGCGCAGCTCGCCCAGCCGCAAGCGCGCCTCCTCTTCGGTCAACCCGACATTGGCGAGCTCGGGCTGGCAGAACACCGCCGACGGCACGTCGCGATGGTCGGGCTTGCGCGGCCTCTTGCCGAACTCGGTGTCGGCGAAGCAGTGGCCCTCCATGATCGCCACCGGCGTGAGATTGATGCGGTCGGTGACGTCGCCGACCGCCCAGATATTGGGCGCGGTCGTCTTCGACCATTCGTCGACCGCAATGGCGCCTGCCTTGTCGAGCTGCACCCCGACTTTCTCCAGGCCGATGCCTGCCGTGTTGGCGGTGCGGCCGGTGGCGTACATCACAAGATCAGTCTCGAAGGAGCCGCCCTGCGCGGTATGCACGATGAACGGCGCCTTGCCGCCGGTCGCCTCGATGCGGGCGATCTGCGTCTCGGTCCGCATGGTGATGCCCGATGCCTTCAACGCGTCGTGGACGGCAGCGCGGCACTCCTCGTCGAAGCCGCGCAGCACGCGGTCGCGCCGCAGCACGATGGCGACCTCGCTGCCCAGCCCGTGGAAGATGCCGGCGAACTCGACGGCGATGTAGCCGCCACCGACGATGGCAATGCGCTTGGGCAGCGCCGGCAGATGAAAGGCCTCGTTGGAGGTGATGGCGAATTGCCTGCCGGGGATGTCCGGCACAACGGGGTGGCCGCCCGTCGCCACCAGGAGCTTGTCGGCCGTGATCGTTGTGCCGCCGACATCGATCGTGTGGCGGTCCATCAGCCGGCCACGGCCCATATGCAGCTTGACGCCGGCGCCTTCGAGCAGGCGGATATAGACGCCGTTCAGGCGGTCGACCTCCTTGGCGACGTTGTCGCGCAAGATCGGCCAGGAATGGCCGGGTGCCGCCAGCGTCCAGCCATAGGCCGCGGCATCCTCGAACTCGTGGGCGAACTTCGAGCCGTAGACCAGGAGCTTCTTGGGCACGCAACCGCGGATCACGCAGGTGCCGCCGACGCGATAGTCCTCGCAGATGCCGACGCGCGCGCCGTGGCCCGCGGCAATGCGCGAGGCGCGCACGCCGCCCGAGCCGGCGCCGATCACGAACAGATCGTAGTCATAGGCCATGGGAGTCTCTCGAGAACAAAACCACAACAGCGCCCAAATTCAGTCGCGGCGCCGACTATATCGGCGCTTAGACGGCGGAGTAAGGGACGTGGAACGAGTACATTCACGTCCTGATACAATCGGAAGGAGAGACCGCATGTTGAAGTTCCTTGCCCTGCCCGCCGCCCTGCTCGCGCTGGCCGGATCGGCCTGGGCGGCGCCGGACGAGCCGGCTGCTGCCAAGACCGCGCCGAACGATCGCGGTGTCATGCGCTACGACACCAACAAGGACGGCGTGGTCGATCGCGCCGAGTGGAAAGCCGGCCAGGAGGCACGCTTCAAGCGCCTCGATACCAACCGCGACGGCAAGCTCACGCCGGAAGAGTTGTTTGCCCGAACGCCCGCGGTGGGCAACAGCGTGCTGCCGAGCGATCAACAGGTGCGGCGCCAGTCGGCCTTCTTCCAGCGCATGGATACCGACAAGGACGGTTTCGTGAGCTTCGCCGAGTTCATGGTCCAGGCCGACCACAACTTCGCGCGCTGCGACGTCGACAACGACGGCCGCATCGACACCGCCGAGTGCCGCCAGGCGCTGCAGCGCAGCCGTTGAAGCGCCAAGCAGGAAGGCCGCCCCGAGGGGCGGCCTTCCATTCTTTCGATCTTCTGGCGGCGATGCGGCCGCTCAGCTGCCTTCGGCGGACAGCACTTCGCCGAACAGCTCCCACGACTCGCCCTTGAAGCGCTGCAGCTGCACTGCCTGGACCGGGTAGAAATCGGTCGGGCTGGTCGAGACGGTGATGCCCGGCAACAGGCCCGGCACCCTGAGCTTCTGGAAGTTGGCCGCCTGGCGCATGAGGTTCTCGCGCGTCAGGTTGTCGCCGCACTTCTTCAGCGTCTGCTCCATCAGGAAGGTGACGGAGTAGGCATAGACGTAGTTCACGTCGGACTGGTTGGCGCCCGGCATGTACTTGTTCATCCACTCCCGCCACGCCTTGATCTCGGCGTCGTTCTCCCACTGCTTGTCGGTCGGGTCCTTGAGCCAGGCCGCCGTGATGACGCCCTGCACGTTCTCGAAACCGGCCGGCTTCATCGTCGTCGAGACCTGCGCCGACACGTTGTTGAGATACTGCACAGGCTTCCAGCCGATCTCGGCCGCTTTGCGCATCGACTGGGCGGCGAACTTCGGAATGGAGATGTTGAAGAAGACGTTGGCGCCGGAATCCTTCATCTGGATGGTCTGGCTGTCGACCGTTGGATCCGTCACCTCGTAGGTGACGTGCTTGACGACCTTGTTGGCATCCTTGCCGAGGCCGTCCTTGAAGCCCTCCCAGTAGTCCTTGCCGTAGTCGTCGTTCTGCATCAGGACCGCGATCTTGGGATCCTTGACGTTGGCCAGGATGTGCTTGGCGTAGATCACCGCCTCGGTGTGGTAGTCGGGCTGGTAACCCATCGTCCACGGGAACTCCTTGGGCTTGCCCCACTTGGACGCGCCGGTGGCGACATAGAGCTGCGGCACCTTGCGCTGGTTCATGTAGCGGTGGATCGCCGTGTTGGTCGGCGTGCCCAGCGTATTGAACAGGCAGAGCACCTTCTCCTGCTCGACGAGCTGGCGCACCATCTCGACCGTCTTGGGCGGGCTGTAGCCGTCATCCAGCGTGATGAACTTGACCATGCGGCCATTGACGCCGCCCTTTTCGTTGACGCTCTTCCAGTAGGCTTCGATGCACTTGCCGATGACACCGTAAGCCGACGCCGGCCCGCTGTAAGGATTGGTGTTGCCGATCTTGATTTCCTTGTCGGTTGCACCGTCGTCATACTTCTTCTGCGAATACGCTACGCCGCTACCCGAAAGCACCGCTGCGGCCGACATGCCGCCAACGAAGGTACGCCTGTTCGTCTTCATCTCTTCCTCCCTGGCTGGGGTTTTACACCATCGATTATAGCCCTACTCGTCGACTTGCCGAAACCGGGTACGCGCCTCAGCGCGCCCCCCGCAGCTTGTGCCACATCAGGTAGATGCCGCCGGCGATGCCCATCGGCATGAGGTAGATGATGGCGATCAACAGCACGCCGAACACCGCATAGGCCGACAGGTCGAACTGCAGGCCGAGGTCGTTCTTGATGAACTGCGACAGCGCCTGGGCCGAATTGTCGACCAGCACGTAAAAGATGCCGCCGATCACCGAACCGGCGAGCGAACCGATGCCGCCGACCACCAAGCCGATCAGGAACTTGATGGACAGGAAGATGTTGAAGCTGTCGGGCGCCACGAAGGCGATGGCCGACGCCGACAGCGCGCCGGCGATGCCGGTATAGGCGGCGCTGATGCCGAAGGTGACCGTCTTGTAGAGCGCGATGTCGATGCCCGTGGTCTCGGCCGCCATGTTCTGGTCACGGATCGCCATCATGGCCCGTCCGCTGCGGCTGTTGAGCATGTTCGCGGCCGCCCAGAACAGGACGATCATGGTGAACAGGCAGAAATAGTACAGCCACTGGTCTTCGCTGAGCGGCAGCCCGAACGGAACCTCGGGCTTCGGCAGCACGATGCCCTGCACGCCGCCGGTCAGGCCTTCGAGCCATTTGTATTTCAGGATCTGCGGCACCGCGAGCGCGAGCGCGAAGGTCGCGAGCGCGAGATAGTGGCCCTCGAGCTTGAGCGCCGGCAACCCGAACAGATAGCCGACGATGAAGCAGACGATGGCCGCGATGGGAACCGTCGCCCAGTAGGGTACGTTGAGCTGGTCCATCAGGACTGCCGCGGTGTAGGCGCCGACCGCGTAGAATGCGCCGTGACCGAGCGAAAACTGGCCGTTGAATCCGGTCAGCAAGTTGAGCCCCAGCACGGCGATCGAGGCGATGATCATCGTGCTGATGAGGAACAGCCGATAGTCCGAGACGAC
>VGCQ01000017.1 GCA_016870055.1 Alphaproteobacteria bacterium
GCGATCAACGTCACCGACGGCCAGTATCAGCTCCGCACCGGAACGGGAGTCGGCGTGGGTGCTCCTCAGTTCGGCATGCGGCGCGCCTTCTTCGTCACGCTTTCGCAGAAGTTCTGAAGCGCAAACGACATGATTCGACAAGGCGGTCCGTGATAAGTCCACGGCCATGTCCAACGACGCAAACCCCTTCGTCCTGCCGCTCGAGGGCGGCTCCAATTTCCGCGATCTCGGCGGCTATCGCACCGCCGACGGACGGACGGTCCGGCCGCGCAAGATATTCCGTTCCGCCCATCTCGGCACCTTGACGGCCGAAGACCGAACGGCGCTGGGCAAGCTCGGCGTGCGCACCATCGTCGATCTGCGCGGCGTCGCCGAGGCGGCCGAGACGCCGCACCAGGTCGACGGCGTCGGCTGCCGCGTCGTCGGCGCCCCCATCGAGCCCCGCCTCGGCGAAAAGATCCGGGCCGCGGTGGACGACGGCACGGCCACGCCGCACCTCATGATGCAGTTCCTGACCGAGCACTATCGCGACTATCCGCGGCACGGCGCGCCGGGCTTCCGCACCTTGTTCGCGACCTTGAGCGACGGCCGGCAGCGGCCCCTGGTGTTCCATTGCACCGCCGGCAAGGACCGTACCGGTTTCGCCTCGGCACTGCTGCTGACACTGCTCGGCGTGCCGTGGCAGACGGTGATGGAGGACTATCTCCTCACCAACGAGCTGTGGACCGGCCATATCGGCCGCTACCCCGAGCTCGACATCGACACCCGCGCCGCCATCGTCGAGGCGCGCACCCCCTATCTCGAGGCCGCCTTCGAGATCGTTCGGCAGGATTTCGGCAGCCCCGAAGCCTTCGCCGAGCGCGCCCTCGGCCTCGACGCCGCGGCCCGGCAACGTTTGAAGGTGGAATTGCTGGACAACTAGGCTTTCGACAGGTTTGCAGCTATGTTAGCTATAAGCTAACATAGCTGCAATGTTTCGAATCGAGTACAGCCGCGACTCGCTCAAGACGTTACTTCACATGCCGGTCGACAGGGCACGCTTGGTTCGTTCCAAGATCGAACGACTCGCTCTCGATCCGTTTGCTGCGAACAACAACGTCAAACGTCTGAAGGGCATAGAGGCTTTTCGGCTTCGCGTTGGCGATTGGCGGGTCGTTTACGAAGTCGACCGACAGGCGATTGTCATTGTCGTGATACGGATAGGTCCCAGAGGTAGCATCTATGAAGATTAGAAAACCGCAGGTGCTCGAAGTCGAAGGCAAGCCCCGTCTTGCCGTCATACCGCTTGCGGCATGGCAACGCATCATCGAACGCCTGGAGGAAGCTGAAGATGCACTGGCGGTCCGACGCTGGCGCGCAGGCCGCAGTGAGACCATTCCGGCCGAAATCGTCAACCGGCTTCTGGACGGCGAGAACAAGATCAAGGTCTGGCGCAGCCACCGAGGTTTGACACAGCAAGCGCTTGCCGACGCGTGCGGTGTATCCAAACCGTACATATCGCAACTGGAGACCAGCGCGCGGGTTGCATCTCAGACCGTCTTGCGCAAGCTCGCGGGTGCATTGCGCGTGGACATGGACGATTTGGTCTGAGCTGCCTGTGACGACATCACAATACGATACGCCCGAGCCCTTCAAGGTCGACATTCCCGAGCGGGCGCTGATCGATCTCGACGAACGTTTGCGGCGCTGGCGGCCGCCGATCGCCATTGCCGACGACGGAACTTGGGCCTCCGGCACCGATCCCGGCTTCCTGGCCGACTTGGTCGACCATTGGCGCCATGGCTACGACTGGCAGCGTTGCCAGGAGGCGATCAACCGCTGGCCCAACTACCTGGTCGATATCGGCCGCCAGCGCCTGCATTTCATCCGCGAGCCCGGCAGCGAGGTCGACGGTGCGCCGCGGCCGATGCCCTTGGTGCTGAGCCATGGCTGGCCGGGCTCGATCGTCGAGTTCCTCGGGATCATCGACGCGCTTGCCCATCCCGAGCGCCACGGCGGCGACCCGCTCGACGCCTTCGACGTGATCACGCCGTCGCTGCCCGGCTACGGCTTCTCCGGCCCACCGATCCGCGCCGACGGCAGCCGAGGTCCGATCGGCCCACGGGCCATCGCGGGCCTCTGGCACACGCTCGTGCACGACAAGCTGAACTACCGTCGCCCCTACGGCGTGCAGGGCGGCGACTGGGGCGCGGTGATCTCGTCATGGGCCGCCTTCGACCATCCGATCAGGGAGGAGAAAGACGGCTGGAAATCCGGCGTGCTCGGCTTGCACCTCAATATGGTCGGGTTGCGGCCCGGCATCGATCTGCGCAAAGCCGACCTCAGCGCCGGCGAGAAGGCCTGGCTCGCCAAGGTCCAAGGCGAGCGCGACGAGAAGACCGCCTATCAGAGGATCCAGGCGACGCGGCCGCAGACGCTCGGCGTGGCGCTGGCCGACTCGCCGGTCGGCTTGGCCGCCTGGATCGTCGAGAAGTTCCAGGCCTGGAGCGACTGCGGTGGCGATCCACTCCGTCGCTTCTCGATGGACACCCTGCTCGACAACGTCATGGTCTACTGGCTGACCGGCACGGCCGGCACGGCGACCTGGCTCTACCGCGGCGTCACCCAGCAACAGCCGCGCGGCCTGCCCGACGGCGAGCGCGTCGAGACGCCGACCGGCTTCGCGGCCTTCCCCGCCGACCTCGCGCCACCGCCGCCCAGGGAATGGCTCGAACGTGTCTACAACCTGCGCCACCACACGGTGATGCCGAGCGGCGGCCACTTCGCCGCCCTCGAGGAACCGCAGCGCCTGGTCGAGGACATCCGCGCCTTTTTCCGGCCGTTGCGCTTCGGCGCGGCCAACGATTGAGGCAACGGCGGTCTACTGCAGCGTCGCCGTGGCCTGAGCCGCGATGGTGCCCTTGGGCGTCACCGTCCACAGTTCGGCGCCTTTTCCGTCGGCAGCCGGCCGGCCGATCACGTCGAACGGTGCGGTGTCGAACAGCGGCGCGCGGGCGCGCACCGCGAATGTCTTGATCCTGCGACCGGGCATGGAATCGCGCAGCAGGTCGAACAGGCATTGCTGGGCGAACGGCCCATGCACGACCAGGCCGGGATAGCCTTCGACGTCGGTGCAGTAGCTGCGATCGTAGTGGATGCGATGCGGGTTGAAGGTGATCGCCGAGTAGCGGAACAGCATCACCGGACCGGGGTTCATCGTGCGTCGCCACGGCGCGTCGGCGGGAGCGGCGTCGCGCACCGGCACGCCGCTCTTCTCGCCCGGCTTGGGATCCTCGCGGAACACCGTGCTCGCCGCCTCGGTCAGCGCCAGCCCGCGCGGCGTGAAAATGCGGCGGGTCTGGGTGGTGACGATCAGCCGGCCGGTGCTGCCCTCGCGGAGCTGGATGTCGGTGAACTCGATCTCGCGCCGGAGCTTGTCGCCCACCCGGATGTCGCCGTCGAAGGTGAAGGTCGAGCCGGCATACATGCGCCGCGGCATGGGAATTTCGGGCAGCACGCCGCCGGCGAAAGCAGCGCCATCGCGCCCGAGCTGCGTCGGCCGGGCATGGGAATGCAGGAAGCAAAGATGCCAGCCCGGCGCGATCGGCTCGCCGTGCTCAGGCACCTTGTCCGGACGATCGAAGGTGGCGATCATGGCCTTGAGCGGCGCCTGGGTGACGACGTCTTCGTCCTCGATCTTGCGGCCGAGTTGCTTCTTCAAGGGTTCGATATCGATGGTCATGGCAGTTCCTTCCAGGGTGGTCGCAGCGTACCCAATCCCGCGATGATTCGCGCCGCCCGCCCCGACGAAATCGCGCTTTTGCCGCAGGTCGAAAACGCCGCCGACGAGCGCTACGCACGGATCGGCTTTCGACAGGTCATCACCGCACCGCCGGCCAGCCTGGCGTCGCTCGAGCTGGGGCGGCGGCTCGGCCGGCTGTGGGTGGCGACCTCGCCGCTGGGCCGCGTTGTCGGCTTCGCCCTGATGAAGCTGCCCGGCGGCACGGCCTGGCTCGACCAGCTCTCGGTGCTGGAGCGCTGGCAGGGGCGTGGGCTCGGCAGCGCGTTGATCGACCGCACGGCCGAATACGCGCGCGCCCTCGGCCACGATACGCTTTACCTGTCGACCTATCTCGGCGTGCCGTGGAACGCGCCGTTCTACGAGCGGCGCGGCTTCTCCGTGCTGCCGCGCGGATGCTGGCCGCACACCTTCCGCTTGCAGTTCATGATCGAAAACCGCCAAGGCCATCCGTCGTGGCGGCGGACGATCATGAGCCGAGCGATCATCGCCGACCGGACGTATCCGTCATGATCGCGGCCTTCACAGTGCCCTACCGCGGTGATGCGGCCGGAGCCCATGCTCCTTCGGTTCGACAGGTCGCCGCGTGCGAGCGTCGTCACTCGGCGGCGACCGCCAGTCCCATCTGCTCGCAGGTCGGCGCCACGTCGGACACGGTGGCGCGGCGCATGTCGCGGGCATAGCGCTGGTCGTCGAAGTCCATGCCGCGATGCATGGTGCAGCGATTGTCCCAGATCACCAGGTCGCCGACCCGCCAGCGATGCCCATAGACGAACTGGCGCTGGGTGGCGTGGGCGACGAGCTCGTCGAGGAGTCGGCGCGCCTCGGCGTCGGCCATGCCGCGGATCGCGCCGGCGTGGCTTGCGATATAGAGACTCATGCGGCCGGAATCCTGCAGCCGGCGCACCAGCACCTGCGGCACCGGCTTGAACGCCGCGCGCTCGTCCCCGCTGAAGTCGGTGAAGCCGAGCTTGGCGCGCGAAGTCATGATCGAGTGCTCGGCAACCATGCCGGCAATGCGCCGCTTGGTCGCCTCGGGCAGGGCGTCATAGGCCGCGCGCAGGTCGGCGAATTCGGTCTGCCCGCCGATCGGCGGAATCGATCGCGCATGCAGCATCGAACAGTAGGCCGGCAGGTGCTTGAACGATGAATCGGTGTGCCATAGCCGGTTGCCGAGATTGTACAGCCGCTGGCGGTCGTTGGTTTCGAGGATGCGGTTGTCGGCGCCGAGATTGCCGACATCAGCCAGGTTTTCGTGCAGGCGCAGCTTGTGGTCCTTGCGCGCCTTGAACACCGTGGTCTCGAGCGAACCGAAATGGCGGGCAAAGGCGAGTTGGCTGTCGTCATCGAACGACTGGTCGGGGAACACCAGGACGGCGTACCGTGTGAAAGCGGCGCGGATGGCGGCAAGGTCCTCCGCGGCGAGCGGCCGGTCGAGCGCGACATCGCCCACTTCGGCGGCAAAGGTCGGTGTGATCGGCTGGACGGTGATGGCCACGGGATCCTCCTCGCTTCCTCCCGATCCTGTGTAGGAGTGTGATTGGACCACCGATCGACCCGGTCTGCAAATAGCTCGGCGACCGGCAGGGGATGGAGATTTTCATGATGCGGTTGATCGGCCTCGTCGCGGCCTTCTTGCTCGGCTCGGGCGTGGCGCTCGCCGCCCCGCTCGACAATCGCGACGGCTTCTGGAGCGAATGGTCCGACGCCACTTTCGCGCGCGCCGCGGCCGAGAAGAAGTTCGTGATCGTGTCGCTGCAAAGCTGGTGGTGCCCGTGGTGCCTGGTCATGAACCGCGAGACCTGGGCCGACCCCGAAGTCCGCGCCATCCTGAAAGACAAGTTCATCCCGGTGCAGGTCGACCAGGACAGCCGGCCCGACATCTCGCAGCGCTACGAGCGCTGGGGCTGGCCCGCCACCATCATCTTCGGGCCCGACGGCACGGAGATCGTGAAGCTGCGCGGCTTCTATTTCCCCAAGTTCTTCATTCCCGTGCTGCAGGAGACGATCCGCGACCCCTCGCCGGTCGACTACGGCGCACCGGGCGGCCCCGAGCGCGAGCGCACCTTGGCGACCGGCCTCAGCGACCCGCAGCGCGCCGAGATCCTGGCCTTCATGGACAAGGCCTACGACCAGGACAATGGCGGCTTCGGCAAGACCAAGCTGGTCGACGGCCCCACGCTCGGCTGGTTCCTCGACCGCGCCAAGATGGGCGACAAGGAAGCCGAAGCGCGCATCCGGCGCACGCTCACCGGCCAGATGGCGATGATCGACAAGGAGTTCGGCGCCGTCAGCCAGGTGACGCTGAAGCCCGACTGGTCGCAGCCGGCTCGCGAGTTCCCGATGTTCGCCCAGCAGGCTGCGCTGTCGGCCTACGCCCGCGCCGCCGCGCTGTTCGCCGATCCGACCTATCGCGCCGCGGCCGACCGCATCTTCGGCTTCCTCGAGAGCACGCTGGCCGGGCCAGGCGGCGGCTTCTACGCCTCGATGGGGATGGCCGAAGGCCAGCCCGGCGTCGACAAGCGCCAGTATGCGCGCGAGACCGGCCAGGCGATCCAGGGCCTGCTCGCCTACCATGACTTCACCGGCGACAAGAGCGCGCTCGCCCTCGCCGTCGCTGCGGCAAGCTGGGCCGTCCGCGAGCGCAGCCTGCCGGGCGGCGGCTTCCGCCACGCCGAGCGCGACGCGGGCGGCCCCTACCTCGCCGACAATGTCGAGATGGCGTCGGCGCTGCTCGCCCTGCACCGCTCGACCGGCGATCGCCAGTGGCTTGCCGCGGCGACCGCGACCGGCGATTTCATCGCCAAGAGCTTCGTCGAGGCCAAGACCGGCGGTTTCGTCGCCGCCGCCTCGCCCGATGCCAAGCATCTGCTCAAGCCGATCAAGCAGCGCGAGGACAATGTCACGGCGACCCGTTTCTTCGCGCTGCTCGCCGGCTACACCGGCGACGGCCGCTTCCGCGAGATCGCCGAAGCCGGCATGGGCTATCTCGCCTCGCCGGCGGTGCTCGATGCCTACGCCTTCCTGCCCGACGTGCTGCTGGCCGAGGAGGAACTGCGCAACGAACCGGTGCATGTCACCATCGTCGGGCCCAAGGACGATCCGCGCAGCGCCGCGCTCTACGCCGCCGCCCTCGCCTATCCACTGGCCTACAAGCGCGCCGAATGGTGGGACAAGCGCGAAGGCCGGCTCGCCAACCACGATGTCGACTATCCCGACTATCCCGACGGGCCGGCCGCTTTCGCCTGCACGCGCAATTTCTGCTCGCTGCCGGTCACCGACCCGGCAGCGATCGCCGGCCAACTCGATCGACTGCAGCGGGCGGTCGCCAGATAAGCGGTCAATATCCTTCGCGCCAGCCGCGGCGCACCAGCGCGCGACGCACGAGCTGCACGGCGATCTCGCCCTGCACGGCAAGCGCGGTCAGCGGGATCGCCGCCGCCGCCAGCAGGCTGAGGATCAGCGAGTCGACCAAGCCGATGACCGCGACCAGGACCGCGAACGCCGCGCCGCCCAGGCAGAGGCTGATCGCCGACATCAGTGCTGCTGCGACAAAAAAGCCTTTCGCCGCCACGTACACTGGCCCGCCCAACGCGGCCCACACGTAGGACCAACGGTCGATGATCAGCGACTCTTCGGTGTCGAGATTGTCGAAGCGATAGTAGTCGAACAAGCCAAGATGCCTCGTGAGGAGTGGAGCTTGCTCGCCGCGGTCGGCCTCCTCAATCGCCGCGCGCAGTCCCGTTTCGCAAACCCCGGCCAAACCAGCAAAACCAGATCACATTCGCTTGAGACCGACGCCCCTGGAACCACGGGGATTCGGTCCGACGGCCGCGTCGTCGCAGCGAACCGTGATCGCCCCCAATCCGCTGTATACTGACAGGATGATCGAAAAGCAGGAAGTCCAGGAAGTTTTCCCGACGCCGCTGTGGATCGTCGATCTGCAGCCGGCCGCCGCAGCCGAGCTCAACGCCCGGCTCAAGGTGGAGATCGAGCGGTTGATCGCGCCCCGGCCCAAAGTGCCGGCCGGCAGCAATTGGCAGACGCCGCAGGACCTGCACACGCGGCCGGCCTTTGCCGAGTTCGTGAAGCTGGTCGAGACGGCAGCGCGCGGCGTGGCGCGCTTCCTGCAGATCGACCAGTACCCCATGGCCATCACCGGCTGCTGGGCCAACGTCAATCCGCCCGGCGCCTACCATCCCATGCATCACCATCCCAACAACTACCTGAGCGGCGTCTACTATGTCGCCGTCCCCGCGCCGGGCTCGCAGATCATCTTCCAGGATCCGCGCGGGCAGGCCTCGATGATCATGCCCAAGCCGCGGCAGTACACCAAATTCACCGCGAACGGCGCCAACGCCCAGAGCAAGGAAGGAAGGCTGGTGATCTTCCCGGCCTGGCTGAAGCACACCGTGCCGGCCAACGACGGCCAGAACGATCGCATCAGTATTTCGTTCAACCTGATGTTCGAGAATTTCAGCGAGACCATGGCCGCGCCGCTGTGGGATGCCACGGCGGGTAAGGAGAAATCGTAAGCGGCCCGCGATCCGAAGAGGAGCTAAAGCCCCTTCTTGCCCATCGCCAGGAACTTGTCCTGGCGGCGCTTGCGCAGGGTCTCGGCGTCGACCCCGGCCAGCTCGCCCAGCGCCTCGCCGACGACCTTGCCCACGAGATCGACGGTCTCATCCGGATTGCGGTGGGCACCGCCCATCGGTTCGGGGATCACGTCGTCGATGACGTCCAGCTTCTTGAGGTCGGCCGCCGTCACCTTCATCGCTTCGGCCGCTTCCTGAGCGTTGGCGTTGGATCGCCACAGGATCGAGGCACAGCCTTCCGGCGTGATCACCGAATAGATGGAATTCTCCAGCATGTAGACGCGATCGGCCGAAGCGATCGCCAGGGCTCCACCCGACCCGCCCTCGCCGATCACCACGCTGACCAGCGGCACGCCGAGCGACAGGCAGGTGTCGATCGAGCTGGCCACCGCCTCGGCCTGGCCGCGCGCCTCGGCGTCGATGCCGGGATAGGCGCCGGGCGTGTCGACCAGGGTCACGACCGGCAGACGGAAGCGGTCGGCGAGCTTCATCAGCCGCTGCGCCTTGCGGTAGCCTTCCGGCCGCGGCATGCCGAAATTGTGCTTGATGCGCGAGTCGGTGTCGTCGCCCTTCTGCTGGCCGATCACCACCACGCTGCGGCCGCCCAGCCGTCCGACGCCGCCCACGATCGCCGCGTCGTCGCCGAAGGCGCGGTCGCCGGCCAGCGGCATGTAGTCGGTGACCAGCCGATCGATGTAGCGCTGGGCGTGCGGCCGTTCGGCGTGGCGCGCCACCTGCACGCGCTGCCAGGACGTGAGCTTGGCGTAGGTCGCGCGCAGCTGCTTCTGCACCTTGTCCTGCAGGCGCATGACTTCTTCGGCGATGTCGACGTCGCTGGAATTCGGCAAATGCCTGAGCTCGGCGATCTTGCTTTCCAGCTCGGCAATCGGCTTCTCGAAGTCGAGATAGGTGGTCATCTATTTTCAGGTGTCGCCCGGCCCCGGAATCCTGTCAACCGGTCCCGAATCAGCTCGCGGGACGCCGCCGGCGCCGCGCCAACGGATGCTTGTCCTGCACCAGCGCCCGCAGCTTTTCGTCCAAAACATGAGTGTAGATCTGGGTCGTGGCGATGTCGGCATGGCCCAGCATCAACTGCACGCTGCGCAAATCGGCGCCGCCTTCCAGAAGATGGCTGGCAAAGGCGTGCCGCAGCACATGCGGCGACACACGCGCCGGGTCGATGCCGGCGGCCAGCGCCGCCTCCTTCAGAAGCTGCGCAAAGCGCTGGCGCGTCAAATGGCCGGTGCGGCCGCGCGAGGGGAAGAGGAAGCGCGACTTCTCACCCTCCTCCAACGCCGCCGCGCGGACGCGCAGCCATTGCGCGATGGCGGCCCGTGCCGGATCGGACAATGGCACCAGGCGCTCCTTGCCGCCCTTGCCGCGCACCACGAGCATCGCCGGATCGCGTTCGACGGCGGCAACCGGCAGGGTCACCAGCTCCGACACGCGCAGCCCGGTGGCGTAGAGAATCTCCAGGAGCGTCGCCATGCGGCCGAGATCGTCGCGGCGGCTGGCCTCGATCAGGCGGTCGACCTCCTGGCGCGTCAACACCTTGGGCAGCGGCCGCCCGAGCTTGGGCGAATCGAGCGTGCTCGCCGGATCGTCGTCGCGCAGCCGCTCGGCCAGCAGGAAGCGGAAGAGCTGGCGGATCACCGACAGCCGGCGCGCCACGGTGCGCGGCGTCATGCCGAGATAGTCGAGCGACTTCAGATAGGCGCGCAGCGCCTCGGTATCGGCATCGCGCGGCTTCTGTTTGCGCCGCGCCAGGAAGCCCTCGAGATTCCGCAAGTCCGCGCTATAGGCCGCCTCGGTGTTCTTCGAGGCGCCGCGTTCGGCCGACAGCATCTCGATGAAGGCCTCGGCCTCGCGCGACAAGGGGACGGGAGGTTTCTTCTTCACCGGTGGCTAGAGGCCATAGGCGATCGCCGTCTCGATCGCGAACAGGCGCGCGGTGTAGTCCTCGCCGACTTGGCGCAACGCCCGCACGATCGCCGCGATGCCGGCCGGGTGAAGCTCGTTGAGCGGCGTCTCGGCGGCGGCGATCGAGGCCAGCAGCGCGGTCTCGGCGCGGCGACGCCCCGCCGCGGCCGCCGTCATCGCCTGCAAGGTCGCGGCGGCGGGCATGACCAGGCGGACGTTGCCCGGCGGCGCCTCGGGCAGATCGGTGCTGCGCGGCGGCACGTCGATGCCGGTGGCGCGGAACAACTCGACCATCAAGTAGCCGCGCAACGCCGCCCGCGCGGCATCGTCGTCCTTCATCACCTCGTACCAGCGATTGACCTCGGCCGCCGGCAGGCGCTTGGGATCGTCGATGCCGGCGACGGCGACCAGCGGCAGCAACCGATCGAGTGCGATCAGAGCACGGGCATTGTTGTAGACGGCATTCGTCGCCAGACGCAGCCATGCCTGGGTCTGCTGCCTGTCGCCCAGCAACAGAAAGCCGCGAATCGCCTCTTGCGCGAGGTCGGCGTACTGCGGCTTGGCCGGCAGGTTGAGCAGGGCGGCGGCGCTCGCCCGCGCGATGGTCGGGAACAGCGGGCTGCCGCGCGCCTCGCCATAGGCCGCCGCGATCGAGCGCACGATCTCGTCCGGATTGGCGGCGTTGCGGGCGGCGGCGACAAGGCGCGCCCGGCGTGCCATCGGCGCCGGCAAGGCGGCGCCGTCGCGCACCGCTTCGAGATAGAGGTCGCCCAGCCGCGTCGCCCCGATGATGGCCAGCGCCTCGGCCCGCTCGGCGATCTCCAGCCGCATGGCGATGGGCAGGCTGCGAAGCGCCACCAAGGCGCGCATGATCGCCGGCTGGGTTGAGCGCAGCACCGCGGCCGGCGGCTGCACGTTGGCGAGACCGAGCATGACCATCGCCGGCCCGTCGATCTGGCTGGGCGCCACGCCGGACGGCGGCAGCCCGCCGGCCGCGATCTCGACCAGCTTGACGAACGCCGGATCACTGGCGCGCAACGACGCGGCGGCAGCGAGCGCGCCGGCGCCATCGCCTGCCAGGAGCCTGCAGACGACGTCGGCCCGGCGCGCGAACGGTGCGGTGAGCTGCCAATTGCGCACGATCGCGCACGCACTGTCGCGTTCGCCCGCCAGCATCAAGGCGTTGACCGTCGTCGTTGCCACCGACGGGTCGGCATAGCCGCCGGCGCCGCGCACCATCTCGTTCAGGCTTTCGCCTTCGCCCATGGCGGCGAGCTTCTCGACCTTGCGCGCGAACAGGCTCGGCGGCGGGCTGCCGTCGGCGCGCGGCGGCGTGAGGTCGCTCACCAGCACCTTGAACTGCAGGTCGCGCAGGGCGCGGCTGCGCGGCGCTGCCGGCAAGCCCGACACCAGCTGCTTGGCGGTGGCGAGCGACGTGCCGCTCCAGCCGTCGGCCGGCATGCCGCCGGTGCGCGCGGTCAGGAAGCCGGTCGGCCGGTCGTCGAAGTTGGCGACCTGCGCCGTCGCCGCCACCGCCACGAAGACGGCCACGGCGCAGCCGATGATGGCGCTAACGCGCGAAGCGTTCATTGGGGACAGGAACCTCGAAATGCCGCATCGGCGGCCGGGGCTCGATCACCATCAGCGCCACCAAGCCTGTGACCAACAAGGCGATCACGATCATGACGATCGTCGGCCCGAGCTTCAGGCTGGGCATGTTGAAACGGTGCTTGGCGCGGAAGAGTGGCACGGCGCGGGCAACCTAAAGCATTTTTGCGCCAGCTGGAATCGGCTGGACCAAAAATGCCCTGTGAAACCGCCGTCGAAGCCGGCGTGGTGGCGCGTGCGCGACGTGCGGCGCCGCCGTCGTCGCTTGAAACCGAGAGCGGAATGGGCGACATCATCCCGGCAGGCGCGTCATGGACCCCCAACCAACCCTATCGCTGCCGCGCACCGTGGCCCTGGTCGGTCTGATGGGCGCGGGCAAGAGCGCCATCGGAAAACGGCTGGCGGCACGTCTCGGCTTGCCTTTCGTCGACGCCGACGACGAGATCGAGCGCGCCGCCCGCTGCTCGATCGCCGAGATCTTCGAGACCTACGGCGAGGCTTATTTTCGGGCCGGCGAGCGGCGCGTGATCTCGCGCCTGCTCGACAAGCCGCCGCATGTCCTGTCGACGGGCGGCGGCGCCTATGTCGATCCCGAGACCCGTGCGCTGATGCGCGACAAGGCGGTGACGGTGTGGCTGCGGGCCGAGCTCGACGTGCTGTTCGACCGTGTCCGCAAGCGCAGCCACCGTCCCCTGCTGCGACAGGGCGATCCCAAGGAGATCCTGGCCGGGCTGATGGCGCGGCGCTATCCGATCTATGCCGAGGCCGACATCATCGTCGACTCGACCGCCCAGCCGGCCGACCGCACCACCGACCAGGTGCTCGAAGCGTTGCGCACCTACCTCCATGCCGAGAAGGCGCCGGCATGACGCCGCAGGCACCGCGCACCATCCGCGTCGACCTTGCCGGGCGGGCTTACGACATCGTGGTCGGTCCAGGCCTGATCGACCGCGCCGGCGCCCTCTGCCGACCGCTGCTCGCCGCCGCCAAGGTCATCATCGTCAGCGACGAGACAGTGGCGCCGCTCTACGGCCGCCGCCTCGTCGACTCCTTCGAAAAGGCCGGCGTCAAGGCCGCCTTGATCACGGTGGCAGCCGGCGAGAGCAGCAAGGAATTCGCCGCCTTCGGCCGGCTGATGAATGGCCTGCTCGACCAACGCCCCGACCGCAAGACCACCCTGGTCGCCCTGGGCGGCGGCGTGGTCGGCGACCTCACGGGGTTCGCCGCCGCCGTGTTGCTGCGTGGCGTGGACTTCATCCAGATACCGACCACGCTGCTCGCCCAGGTCGATTCTTCGGTCGGCGGCAAGACCGGCATCAACACACGCCACGGCAAGAACCTGGTCGGCGCCTTCTACCAGCCGCGGCTGGTGCTGGCCGACACCGACGTGCTCGACACCCTGCCGAAGCGCGAGCTGCTGGCGGGCTATGCCGAGGTCGTCAAGTACGGCTTGATCGACGATCCAGTCTTCTTCGCCTGGTGCGAAGCCAATGGCGCCGGGCTGCTGGAGGGCGACGCCGCCAAGCGCACCTACGCCATCGAGCAGAGCTGTCTTGCCAAAGCACGAATCGTGGCAGCCGACGAGCGCGAGACCACGGACCTGCGGGCCCTGCTCAACCTCGGCCACACTTTCGGTCATGCGCTCGAGGCCGAAACCGGCTTCGGCGGCGAGCTGCTGCATGGCGAGGCGGTCGGCGCCGGCATGGCGATGGCCTTCGACCTCTCCAGCCGGCTCGGTCTCTGCCCGCCGGCCGACGCCGCGCGCGTGCGCGACCATCTCGGGGCTGTCGGCCTGCCGCTGCGCCTGCGGTCGATCGGCGGCGACAATCGGCGGCGCTGGGAGGCGGCCCGGCTGATCGAGCACATGCGCGGCGACAAGAAGGCGGCCGACGGCCGCCTCACCTTCGTGCTGGTGCGCGGCATCGGGCAGGCGTTCGTCAGCCGGTCGGTCGACGAGGCGGCGTTGCGCGGCATGCTCGTCGACGCCATCGCCGCCTGACGCCCCATGGACGGCGATCTTCAGCTCGACCTGCCGATTTCGGTCGCCCTACCGCTGGTCGTGCTTTGCCTGTTGCTCGGCGCCTACATGTCGGCCGCCGAGACCGCGGTCACCGGCGCATCGCGGCCGCGCATGCATCGCCTGGCCCAGCAAGGCAACAAACGGGCAGCTCAGGTCAACGGCCTACTCGACCGCAAGGACGAGACGGTGAGCGCCGTCCTTCTGGGCAACAGCGTGGTCAATATCCTGTCGGCTTCGCTCACGACCGCCGTGTTGACCGACCTGTTCGGTGCCGCCGGCATCGTCTACGCCACGATCGTGGTTGGCGTGATGGTGGTGGTGTTCGCCGAGGTCATGCCCAAGACCTGGGCGTTGCTGCGCGCCGATCGTGTGGCGCTGACGCTGGCGCCGTCGATCGTCGTCAGCTTGGCGATCCTGGGACCATCCGCGCGTGGCGTTGCCTGGATCTCGCGCTTCCTTCTTTCCTTGATGGGCGTGCGGGTCGATCGGGCGCCCGATGCCGAGGAACACGCCGACGTTCTGCGCGGCGCGATCGAGCTGCACGGCCACGGGCAGGCCGACGAGGCGGCGCCGGCGGAGAAGGCCATGCTGCGCTCGGTGCTCGATCTGGGCGACCGCACTGTGGGCGACGTCATGACCCACCGCGGCAATGTCGCGCTGATCGATGCCGACCTGCCGACGGACGTGATCGTCGGCCAGATGCTGGCGGCGCCCTACACGCGCATTCCCGTCCATCGCGGCGAGCCCGACAACATCGTGGGCGTCGTCCATGCCAAGGCTCTGTTCCGCGCCGTCAACGCCGCGGGCGGGCCGCAGACGGTGCGGCTCGAGGAGGTCATGACGCCACCCTGGTTCATCCCCGAGACGACCACGTTGTTCGACCAGCTCCAGGCGTTCCGCGCACGGCACGAACACTTCGCCATCGTCGTCGACGAGTATGGCGCACTGCGCGGCATCGTCACCCTGGAAGACATCATCGAGGAGATCACCGGCGACATCGAGGACGAGCACGACGCCATCAAGCGCGGCGTGATGCGGCGCGACGACGGCAGCCTGATCTGCCAGGGCGACGTGCCGATCCGCGACCTCAATCGCGAGTTCGGCTGGGGCCTGCCGGAGAGTGTGGCGATCACCATCGCCGGGCTGGTGCTGCACGAGGCTCGTCGCATACCCGAGGTCGGACAGATCTACGCCTTCTACGGCTTCCGCTTCGAAATTCTGAAGCGCGAGGGCACCCGTATCGCCGAGTTGCGCGTCGTGCCGCCGCTCGCCATACAGACCGCCAACATCTGACGATCACCGAAGAGGATCCGCCATGCCGCTATCGCCGCCGGTCGGGCGACAGCATCTGCACACGCGCCGCGTCACCTGCCAGGGCTTCTTCCGCGAGGATGGGCTGTGGGACATCGAGGGCCGCATCACCGACACCAAGACTTACGAGCATGCCAACGAGTGGCGCGGCAATCTGGCGCCCGGCGAGTTCGTCCACGACATGTCGATCCGCCTCACGCTCGACCACCGCTTCACCATCGTCGATGTCGAGGCGGTGACCGACAGGTCGCCGTACCGCGTCTGCGGCGACGTCGCGCCCGACTTCAAGAAGCTGATCGGCCTGCGCATCGGCGGCGGCTTCCACCGCCAAGTGCGCGAGCGGCTGGGCGGCGTGCATGGCTGCACGCACATCGTCGAGCTGCTGGGTCCAGTGGCGACCACGGCCTTCCAGACCGTGTCGTCGCGCAAGGCGCGCGACCTCACCGACGCACATCGCCACAAGATCGGCAAGCCGCCCAAGCCCGCCGATCCCACCGCGCCGCCGCGGCGACCCTACGTGATCGACACCTGCCACGCCTGGGCCGCCGACGGACCGGTGGTCAAGCGCTGGGCGCCGCGCTTCTACACTGGCCGTGATGCCGAAGCCGTGCGCGCCGCGGCGGCCGGCAAGGACATCGAGCTCGACGGCTGACGTCGGCCGGCAGCCGGCGCGCTCAGGACTTCCCGTCTTCCGCCGGCGTGAGCGTCGTCAAGGCGAGCGCGTGCACGCTGTCCGCCAGCTCGTCCTTCAGCGCCGCATAGACCAGACGTTGCCGGCTCACCCGGTTCTTGCCCTCGAACGCCGCCGACACGATCTCGACGCGAAAGTGCGTCTCGCCGCCTTCGCGCCAGCCGGCATGGCCGTGATGGCGCGACGACTCGTCCTCGATCGCCAGGCGCACCGGCGCGAATGCGCCTCGCAGCTTGCTGTCAATCGATATTGCGACCTTGCCCATCCTGCGCCTCTCTTGCCGCGTCAAACCAATGCACACATATTATCGCGATGCCGCGACGGCGCGTGAACCCCTTGTCGACGACCGATGGCGCAGCGCTCCATCAGCGCGTCTGCGAGGCGCCGGGCTGTCCCCTGCACGGCGAGTACCGCGCGCCGCGGGCGCGCGATCGGCTGAACGAGTACCGCTGGTTCTGTCTCCAGCACGTGCGTGAGTACAACAGCAAGTGGGACTATTTCGCCGGCCTGCCGCCCGAGCAGATCGAAGCCCATATCCGCGCCGACACGACCTGGCGCCGACCGGTCTGGCCGCTCGGTGCCCGGCGCAATGGCGGACCCTATGTCCGCGTCAACGACCCGCTCGATCTCAGCGACGATGCCGGCTTGGGCGAGCGGGCCCAGCCCAAGTTCGATGGCAGCGAGCAACTGACCCCGGCCGAGCGTACCGCCCTGGATGTCCTTGAACTTTCCTGGCCATCCACCCTGGCCGATGTGAAATCTCGTTACAAGGAGCTGGTCAAGCTGCACCATCCCGACGCCAACGGCGGCGCCCGGGAGGCCGAGGAAAAACTCAAACAAATCAACGCCGCGTATTCCACCCTGCGGGCATCGGAGCACCTGCCGGCCGAGTGATTAGCCCTGTTCAAGGCAGCCACGGCAATTGGTCGCTTGCGGTGCACAAATTGGCCTGCGACTATCGATTCAAGCCCGCAATTTGGCGGGCTTTGCTTTGTAGGACATGTGATGGCCTCTACCACGACCGCGGCCCGGCAGAACGTATCGGGCATGCCGGATATCAAGGTTTCCGCCCGCCAGCTGTTCGGCATCGACACCGACATGGAAGTCCCGGCCTTCAGCCAGGCGACCGAACACGTGCCGGAGGTCGACGACGCCTACCTGTTCGACCACGACACCACGATGGCGATACTCGCAGGCTTCGCCCACAACCGACGAGTCATGGTTCAAGGCTATCACGGCACCGGCAAGTCGACCCATATCGAGCAGGTTGCCGCCCGGCTGAACTGGCCGTGCTTGCGCGTCAATCTCGACAGCCACATCAGCCGCATCGACCTGATCGGCAAGGACGCGATCGTGCTGCGCGACGGCAAGCAGGTAACCGAGTTCCGCGAAGGCATCCTGCCATGGGCGCTGCAGAACCCGACCGCTCTGGTGTTCGACGAGTATGACGCCGGCCGCGCCGATGTGATGTTCGTGATCCAGCGCGTGCTCGAGGTCGACGGCAAGCTCACCCTGCTCGACCAGAACAAGGTGATCCGCCCTCACCCGGCGTTCCGCCTGTTCTCGACCGCCAACACGGTGGGCCTCGGCGACACGACCGGCCTCTATCACGGCACGCAGCAGATCAACCAGGGCCAGATGGACCGTTGGTCGATCGTGACGACGCTGAACTACCTGCCGCACGACCAGGAAGTGAACATCGTGCTGGCCAAGACTCCGCTCTACGACAACGACGAGGGCCGCAAGATCGTCTCCGCCATGGTGGCGCTGGCCGATCTCACGCGCGCCGGCTTCATCGCCGGCGACATCTCGACCGTGATGTCGCCGCGTACCGTGATGACCTGGGCCGAGAACGCCCGCATCTTTGGCGGTGACGTAGGCTTTGCCTTCCGTCTCACCTTCCTCAACAAGTGCGACGAGGTCGAGCGCAGCACGCTCGCCGAGTACTACCAGCGCTGCTTCGGCAAGGAGCTGCCGCCGTCGAGCGGCAAAGGCGGCAAGCTGCACTGAGAAAGGGCCTCCATGGCCAAGGACACCACGCCGATCGAGGAGTTCCGGCGCGTCACCGCAACCACCATGCGGGCGATATCGCGCAGGGAGGTCAACGTCTCGTTCGTGCCCGACGGCGGCTCGCTGCTCGGCAGCGAAGCGCGCATCACCGTGCCGGCCCGTGACCTGCCGGTCGAGGATGTCAGCCGCGTGCGCGGCGAGGCCGATTCGATGGCTTTGAAGCTGCGCCACCACGACCGCAAGACCCATCTGCGCCGTGTGCCCCGTGGCGAGACGGCACGGGCGATCTTCGAGGCGGTCGAGCAGGTCCGCGTCGAGGCGCTGGGCACGCGGCGCATGTCGGGCGTCGCCGACAATCTCGCCGCCCTGTGGCGCCAGCGCTCCGACCAGCGCGGCCATGCCCGCGTCAAGGCAAAGGACGATGCGCCGATCGCCGACGTGATCGGCCTGATCGCCCGCGAACAGCTGACTGGCGCCGCCCCACCCGACTCGGCCAAGGCCATGGTCGACATGTGGCGCGCCGACGTCGAAGCGGCCGCCGGACGTGACTTCCAGAAGCTGCGCGATTCGCTGACCAACCAGGAAGCCTTCGCGCGCGCCGCGCGTCAGCTGATCCGCGATCTCAAGCTCGGCGACGAGACCGCCGACCTGCAGGACGAGGACGACCAGGAATCGCAGGATCAGGAGAACGCCGACGGCCAGTCCAACGAGACGGGTGACGATCAGAGCGATTCCAGCGAGACCCAAGGCTACGGCGCCCAGGGCGAGGAGACCGAGGACGCGTCGGAGCAGGAGGACGCTTCCGAGACGGCGGCCGACCAGGCGCAGACCGAGATGCAGATGGGCGCCGGCGACGAAGAGGAGCCGGGCCGCGCCGAGCGGCCGTGGCTGCCGCCGGGCGCCCTCTCGAACGAGCCGCTGGGCCAGCAGTACCACGCCTATACGCTCAAGTTCGACGAGATC
The DNA here is from genome assembly GCA_016870055.1 of Alphaproteobacteria bacterium. Taxonomy (GTDB): domain Bacteria; phylum Pseudomonadota; class Alphaproteobacteria; order Reyranellales; family Reyranellaceae; genus Reyranella. The sequence goes on from VGCQ01000017.1 coordinate 18,897, forward strand.
GTCGACGCCGACCAACTATGCGATGCCGAGGAGCTGGGCCGGCTGCGCAACCATCTCGACCAGCAGCTCTCGCACCTGCAGGGCGTGATCGGCAAGCTCGCCAACCGCTTGCAGCGCCGCCTGATGGCGCAGCAGAACCGCTCGTGGGACTTCGACCTCGACGAGGGCATGCTCGATGCCGCGCGCCTGGCGCGCATCGTCGCCAATCCCATGCATGCGCTCTCCTTCAAGAAGGAGAAGGAGACCAACTTCCGCGACACCGTGGTGTCGCTGCTGATCGACAATTCCGGCTCGATGCGTGGCCGGCCGATCACGGTGGCGGCGATGAGCGCCGACATCCTGGCCCGCACGCTCGAGCGCTGCGGCGTCAAGGTCGAGATCCTGGGCTTCACCACCCGCGCGTGGAAGGGCGGCCAGAGCCGCGAGCAGTGGCTGGCCGCCGGCAAGCCGGCCAACCCCGGCCGCCTCAACGATCTGCGCCACATCGTCTACAAGCCGGCCGATGCGCCGTGGCGGCGGGCGCGCAAGAATCTCGGCCTGATGCTGCGCGAGGGCATCCTCAAGGAGAACATCGACGGCGAGGCGCTGTTGTGGGCCCACAACCGCCTGCTGCCGAGGTCCGAGGAGCGCAAGATCCTGATGGTGATCTCCGACGGCGCGCCAGTCGACGATTCGACGCTGTCGGTCAATCCGGGCAACTATCTCGAGCGCCATCTGCGCGACGTCATCGACTGGATCGAGACGCGCTCGCCGGTCGAGCTGATCGCCATCGGCATCGGCCACGACGTGACGCGCTACTACCGTCGCGCCGTCACCATCGTCGACGCCGACCAGCTGGGCGGCACCATGATGGAACAGCTCGCTTCGTTGTTCGACGAAGAAGACACCAGCGCCGCCCAGGCCACGCGCGGCCGGCGGGCGGCCAGCGCCAAGGCGACCCGGGCAGCAAGCGGCAAATCCGGCCGCCGCGCCGCCTGATCTTGCGCGCGATCCTGCGGTCACTCCTCGTCGTCTGCCTGCTCGGCGCGGCCTGCGCCGGCACGGCGCCGCCGCCAGCCGTCGCCCAGGAACAGCCGCTGGACATCCGCAGCTCGACGCTGGCCTTCAAGATCGACGAGCCCGGCACCCGGCAAGTCGGTCGGCTGATATGGCGGGGCGGCATTGCCATGACCGCCGGCTCGCGCAATTTCGGCGGCTGGTCCGACCTGCACATTTCGCAGGATGGCCGTACCCTGACATCGATCTCCGACGAGGGCGCCTGGCTCACCGCGACGATCGAATACGACGGCGACGCCAACTTGGCCGGTCTCGTCGACGCTCGCATCGGCCAGCTCCTCGGGCTCGACGGCAAGCCGATCCAGAACAAGGCCGACGCTGACGCCGAAGCCATGGCGCGCCTGCCTGACGGTTCGTGGCTGGTGGCGTTTGAGCGCCGCCATCGGCTATGGCGCTACCAAACGCTCGCCGCGACGCCAACGCCGATCGAAGGTCCGGTGGAGATCGGCCGCCAACCCGCCAATGGCGGCATCGAGGCCATGGCGGCGTTGGCGGACGGTCGCGTTATCGCTATCAGCGAAGAACACAGCGAAGCGCCCAGCACGGTGATGGGCTGGATCGGCCAACCGATGCCGGGCGGCCGATATCAGTGGGCCTCTTTCCGCTACGCTACCATTCCCGACTTCCGGCCGACCGCCCTTGCGCAATTGCCGGACGGCTCGTTTGCAACCGTCGAGCGCGCCTTCGACCCGGTGCGCGGCGTGCGCTGCCGAGTCATGCGCTTTCCCGCCGAGGCGTTACAGGCCGCCGGCACGGTGCGGGCCGAAGAGTTGGCGCGGCTCGCCTCGCCCTATGCGGTCGACAATCTGGAAGGCTTGGCCGCAACCACGGGCAAGCGCGGCGAGACGCTGATCTGGCTGATCTCGGACGACAATTTCAATCCGCTTCAGCGCAACATGCTGATGTTGTTCGAGCTGGCGCCGTAGACGCCAGGTTCACCGCCTTCGGCGCGGGATGGCGGCTACGCCGCTGCCTTCTTTGCGTCCTTCTTGGCCTTGGCCGCAACCACACGGCGCTTCAGCACCTTCATCTCAGAGCTGAGCTTGCTGCTGTTGGTGCCGAGCAGATAGGCGTCGATGCCGCCGTTGTGCTCGATGGTCTTGATGCCGCGCGGGGTGAGGCGCAGGCGCACCGAATGGCCCAGCGCATCCGACAGGACCGAGGCGACCTGCAGGTTGGACATGAAGCGACGCCTGGTCTTGTTGTTGGCGTGGCTGACATTGTTGCCGTACTGCACGGCCTTGCCCGACAGGGCGCAACGACGAGGCATGGCGGGTTCCGCTAAAAAACGATCCCGCCGATCGGCGGGAAGGCCGGCTTTTTAAGGGCCCCAGGCATCCCCGTCAACTGGCCCGCCGCGGGGAGTCAGGCGAACCAATCGACCACCCGCTCGGTGATATCCTCGACCTGATCCTCCGGGATTACCCGCCCACGGGCCGAGATTCCCGCCTGATGCACGGTTTCCGGGTCACCCGAGACCAGGGGGTGCCACCAATAGAGGTCTTGCTTGAAGTGGACCAGCCGATAGGCGCAGGTCTTGGGCAGCCAGTCCATCTTGGCCACCACCTTTGGGGTGAGCTGGATACAGTCGGGCACGATCTTCTTGCGGTTCTTGTAGTCGCGGCAGCGTGCCGTCTTGGGATCCAGAAGCTTGCAGCAGGTATCAGTCTGGGCCAATTCGCCGGTGCCGTCGTACTCGAGCTTGTTGACACAGCACATGCCACAGCCATCGCACAGGGCCTCCCATTCCGGCTTGGTCATCTGGGCGAGCGTTTTGCGCTTCCAGAACGGCATCTCGTTCTGGGCGGCGGCACGCCGGGCGCGGCGGACGAGCGACTTAGCGACCATGGAAGGCTTGTAGCATGGCGCGGGCCGCCGCGGCGGGCGTCGCGCGGCCGGCCTCGACGTCCCGCTCCAGGCCGGCGACCAGTTTTCTCACGCCCGGATGCTTGCGCAGTTCGGCCAGCAGCGTCTCACCCACTTCGCTCCACATCCAAGCGCGCGCCTGATCGGCGCGGCGGCGCGCCATGCCCTTCTCGCCGACCGCACTCAGGAAGCGCTCGACGGTTTGCCAGATCTCGGCCACGCCATCGCCGGCGAGCGCCGAGCAGGTCGTGACCTCGGGCGTCCACCCCGCCGTCGGCGAGCGCAGCATCCTAAGCGCATGCTGATAGTCGGCCGCCGACCGCTTGGCTGTCGCCAGCAGGTCACCATCGGCTTTGTTGACCACGATGAGATCGGCCAGCTCGATCACGCCGCGCTTGATGCCCTGCAGATCATCACCGCCGGCCGGAAGGAGCAGGACGACGAACATGTCGACCATGTCGGCGACGGCCGTCTCCGACTGGCCCACACCCACGGTCTCGACGATCACTGTGTCGAAGCCCGTGGCCTCGACGAGCAGCATGGTCTCGCGGGTGCGCCGCGCCACGCCGCCCAGCGTAGCACCGGCGGGCGACGGCCGAATGAAGGCGGCAGTATGGCGGGACAGTTCCTCCATGCGCGTCTTGTCGCCCAAGATCGAGCCGCCGCCGCGCTTGGACGAGGGATCGATGGCGAGCACCGCCAGCGAGCGGCCGCGCTCCAGGAGCGACAGACCGAAGCGCTCGATGAAGGTCGACTTGCCGACGCCGGGCACTCCGGTGATGCCGAGCCGCACCGACTTGCCAGTATGCGGCAGCAGGTCGGCAAGTAGCGCATCGGCGCGCTCGCGATGATCGCTGCGCGTCGATTCGACCAAGGTGATGGCCCGGGCGAGTGCGCGACGGTCGCCAGCCAGCAACGGCTCGAGCAGCGGGTCGGCTGTCATGCTGCGGCAGCCTTATCAGCGGCGTCGGTGGAACGCCAGCAAGGCAAACAGGCCGGCGATCGAATAGAAGACCGCCAGCGTCCAGCCGAGCCCGGGATCGCCGACGACATCCATCGCCGCGCCGGCGAGCGGCCGACCGACCAGCCCACCCAGGATATAGAGCATGCTGAAGGCGGTGTTGGCGCGGGCGATGTCGCCGCCGGCAATACGCTGGCCGAGCAGCGCCAAGCCGACGGGGTAGATGGCGAAAGACAGTCCGCCCCACAGCGCGATCACGGCGATGATGGCAAGCGACTGCGCCGAGACGGCCGACAGCAGCACGACCAGCAGGGCGCTCGGCAGCGCGCAACCCGCCAGCACGGCGCGGCGGTCGAATTGGTCGGCCATCCAGCCGATCGGCCATTGCAGGGCGACGTTGCCGATGACGAAAACCGACAGCCAGAGCGCGCCCGTCTCGGCCGACACGCCGGCGCCGACGGCATAGACGGGCAGGAAGCTGAAAGCAATCTGCTCACCCAGCCCACAGGTGAAACCCGCCAGCATGGCGAGCGGCGCCAGCAAGACGACCTGCAAGTAGCCGCTGCCCTCGGCATGCTCGATCTTCGGGGCGGTCTTCCAATAGGGCAGCAGCGGCACCGCGACCAGCACCGCCAGGAGGGCGCAGATGAAGAACGGCCGGGGCCCGTAGACGCCGACGACCTGCAGCACGAGCGGCCCCAACGCCAGGCCGAGCGCCACCAGCATGGAGTAGACCGCCATGACGCGGCCACGGCGCTTCTCCTCGACGACCACGTTCATCCAGATCTCGCTCACTACCCACGGAACACCGCCGACCGCGCCGTGCAGCAAGGTCAGGACAAACCAGACGACGACGCTGTCGGTCAGCGTGTAGGCGATCGTGAGCACCGAGCCCGCGACGACGGCGACGATGATGAACGGCACCGCGCCCCATCGCGCCGCGAGCCGCGGAATGTGCGAGGCGGTGGCAAGCATGCCGACGCCCCAGGCGGCGGCAACGACGCCGATCGTGAGCTTGTCATGGCCCATCCGCTCCAGCGCCAGCGGCACCAGCGGCATGGCTGTGCCCGCCTGCAGGCCGATCGCCGCACAGGCGGCGAAGACCGGAAGCAGGGAACGCCAGGGACCGGCAGCGACGACTTGGCTACTCGGCGACACGCAGATGCCCCTCGGCGCGGAACGAGGGCGGTTCGGCCTCGCGCTCGATACGACGCTCGGCCTCGGCGGCCGCTTCCTGCTGGCGGCGCCACATGTCGGCGTAGAGACCGCCCTTCGTCAGCAGCTCGGCATGGCGGCCACGCTCGGCAACACGGCCGCGATCGAGCACCACGATCTCGTCGGCGTGGATGATGGTGGAGAGCCGATGGGCGATGACCACCGTGGTGCGGCCGCGGCTCACCTCTTCCAGCGACCGTTGGATCTCCTGCTCGGTGCGGGTGTCGAGCGCGCTGGTCGCTTCGTCGAACAGCAGGATGCTGGGATTCTTCAGGATGGTGCGGGCGATCGCCACACGTTGCTTCTCGCCGCCCGACAGCTTCAGCCCGCGCTCGCCCACCGTCGCTTCGTAACCCTGCGGCAGGGCCATGACGAAATCGTGGATGCGTGCCAGCCGCGCCGCCTGCTCGACCTCCTCGCGCGTGCAGTCGGGTCGACCGTAGGCGATGTTGTAGTAGATCGTGTCGTTGAACAGCACGGTGTCCTGCGGCACCACGCCGATCGCTGCCCGCAGGCTCGCCTGCGTCACGCCGCGAATGTCCTGACCGTCGATGCGGACGCTGCCAGCCGCGACATCGTAGAAACGGAACAGGATGCGCGAAACGGTCGACTTGCCGGCGCCGCTCGAGCCCACGATCGCCACCGTGTCGCCCGGTGCCACACGGAAGCTGACATCGTGCAGAATCGGTCGGCTTTTCTCGTAGTGGAAGTCGACATGGTCGAACACGATATCGCCGCCGCGCACCTGCAGCGCCGGCGCACCGGGTTTGTCGGCGATCTCGGTCTTCACGGCGAGCAGACCGAACATGTTCTCCATGTTGACGAGCGCGTTCCTGATCTCGCGATAGGCGAAGCCCAGCATGCTGAGCGGCTGATAGAGCTGGATCAGGAAGGCATTCACCGCCACGAAATCGCCCAGGGTCATGGTGCCGGCGCGCACGCCGTAACCGGCCATCACCATGACGGCGACCAGGCCGCAGGAGATGATCGCCCCTTGCCCGACATTGAGCATCGACAGCGTACGGCTGGAGCGGATCGCTGCCTGCTCGTAGCGGCGGCGGCTGACATCGAAACGGCGACCCTCGTGGCCCTCGTTGCCGAAGTACTTCACGGTCTCGTAGTTCAGCAGGCTGTCGATCGCCTTGGTGTTGGCCTCGGTGTCGGCGTCGTTCATGCGCCGCACGAACTTGATTCGCCATTCCGAGAGCGCGATCGAAAAGACCACGTAACCCGCGACCGCGGCCAACGTCACGGCCGAGAAGCGCCAGTCGTAGAGGCTCCATAGCACCGCGCCGACCAGGACGATCTCCAACAAGGTCGGCACGATGTTGAAGGTCGTGAAGCGGATCAGGAACTCCATGCCACTGGTGCCGCGCTCGATGACGCGGCTGAGACCGCCGGTCTGGCGCTCGAGGTGAAAACGCAGAGACAGTGCATGGAGATGGCGGAAGACCTCGAGAGCGATGTCGCGGATCGCCCGCTGCGAGACCGGGGCGAACAGGGCGTCGCGCAACTCGCCCAGCGCCT